>NZ_CM000745.1:3053193-3106133 GCF_000161455.1 Bacillus pseudomycoides DSM 12442 | reverse complement strand
TTTTCCAATAAATATATGAATCAAAAAGAAACACAGAAGTTTTTCACTTCTATGTTTCTTTTTTTCGTCCTTTAAATATTAAAGATTTGGTTTACTCTTAACAGGGTGAATTCCGGCTCTTTTCTAATGTAATTTTTCTTCTTGCGATACAACATAAATGACATTGTGCTGCATGAAACACTCCTAACGTTGTTAAAATCACTTGTTTCTAAGTGGGGTCACTATATCACGGAGTTTATAATGATATGTAAATGTAAACTAATATTCGAAAGTTCACTTTCATTTATGGTATTAAAAAAGATCCTAATTAAGGATCTTTTTTTGTCTATTATAAATTATTTAATTATAAAGTTTAAAATCCCTATAATTATACATGCAATTCCGGCTAAAAATTGTCCTATTCCAGTGATTTTGTCTAAAAATGTTTCATATTTTTTAGTACTATATATACCCCATAATACTAAGAGTACTCCAAAAAGTATAAATGCTAGTTTTAAAATCATCTTATAATTACCTCTGCCTATTATATTTTTTCTATGTATGTATTTCTTATACCTTTATTATTACATTGAAATAATAGTTGTACTATCTAATAACCTTACATAAAGATGACAGTTTTGTAAGATTTCTTTCATAAGTAAAAAATAAACTTTTTGGTATTATTAACGTCTGTGTCCCTTGTCATCAAACGTCCATGTTTTACCATCTATTTGAACAGTGGTATTTTGGTGAATTGATCCATCCTCTTTAGCATAATACCTAAAATATCCATATTGACCATGATGCGTTTCATAATCACCATTGAACCATCCTATCTTGGCTGCTCCAGAATCATCGAAGCGATACCATTTACCATCTATTTCTTGCCACCCTGTCTGCTTTACGCCTTTATCATCGCAATGGTATATCTTACCATTTGATTTTTCAAACCCTGTCATCATAGCTTGTCCGTCATTATTAAAATAATATCTTTTTCCTTCAATGGTTTCATGACCATCTAAAGTATAGTGTATGCCATCTTTAAAGCGGTATTTTTTTCCGTCAATTTCCTTCCAACCAGAATAGGAATCCCCTTCTTCTAAGCTGTAATATACGATTGCAGCCTGCTTCTGTAATCTGAAGTTGCTGCCCCGATCTTAAGTTGTGAATCTCACTTTTCCCATTTGGATAGAGAACTTTAATCGATTTAGTAAAATTCCCATCATCTTTCGTATGATGCACAGAAATATTAAATTCCCCCGATTTAAAGTTAGGAGCTCTGTAAGATACATTCTCTGCATATGGACCCGCGTAATTAGTTAGGTCAGCACCCCCCCACCTCTTCGCCAACTGCCTCATAAATATCTTTCGCTGCTCCTAATGAAGTAATAGTCACGTCCAGCACTTTAGCTATAAACCCTGCACTTATTTTTGCGCTTGCCTGGTTCTCTGCAACAGGAGCTACAGAAAAAAGAATACCTAATGCCGCTGTGGCAGGAATCACTTTTTTCCAAATCCACTTATTTTAAATGTTTTTTTCATTTTTGTTTTCCTTCCTTAGTAAGATTTAGATTTCTTAAACACAATACTGTAAAATAATAAGCACCGAGAAATTATCATAACTTCTTTTTGTCTTTTCATTCATCACGTTGTTCTTCACTCTTTGTTTATACCTTTTATTACCGACTTATCTAAAATAGGTGCCGGGAAATTCATTTTATTTTAAATATCTTTCATCTCCCTTTCATAAAGGTTACAAAAGTCTTTCAACGGTTGTGTTACATTACGTAAACTGTAATAAATAGAAATATTAAACATTAATAAGTGGGAGAAAATATAATAAATTAGAAGTATTTATGGAGAAGAACAGCATAAATACCCCGCTTTTTTTAAGAGGATCAGGACATCTGAGCGCGTTTGAGAGCTTTTTCTGCCACATGCGAGGGTTAAAACAAAGAAAGAACTTGAGTTCAAGTCATCTCTTCTTCTGCATATCAAAAACTTATATGTAAAAAAATGAAAATGGATTTATATAGGTAAGAGGTAACAAAATAACATAACAATATATAAAACAAAAATTTTATTCATTACACTAAAAATGACATGGAATATGAATTCCATGTCATTTTTCAAAGTGATTTCGAAAATAAGGGGGAAAGGGATTGCTCAAGCTTATTTTTCTAGCACATCTGAGCCAATTAATTTTAAATCCTATGTTTTAATTGCACTTGTTGAGGTAAATGAAACTATAAAACATAAGATTATACTGTACATTGCTTATACTTTTTACTTCTGAGTTAAAATAAAATCAACTTTGCTTTATTCATCTTATTATATATCCCTTTCAATTTGCTTTCATAAATGTTACAAAAGTCTTGCAATCATCTTATTTCTTTGCTGATGTAACGGGAAGAGTAAACCAAAATTCACTCCCCTGTTTAGCGCCTGAACGATCTCGTACACCAATTTCGCCTTTGTGCATTTCAATTAATGATTGTGCAATGGCTAATCCAAGTCCAGATCCCCCAGATTGTGAGCTTCTTGATGAATCTGTTCTAAAAAAGCGTTCAAATATGCCCAGTTGATCACTATAAGCAATGCCTTCTCCTTCATCACGTACAATGAATTGAACGTGATGCTTCTACTTATTTTCCTCTACAATTAACTCAATCGTTCCAGACACTGGAGAATATCGAATTGCATTATGTAACAAATTACTGATAACCCGTGCTATCTTACAAGGCATAATCCAGAGCTTAGGCAATGTATCAGAAACTTGTAATTGCAAATAGATCTGTTTTTCTTCTAATAAAATAGAATGTGAATCTAGTACTTCTAATAGAATACGATCCATATATGTGAAACTTGGATAAAAATCTTCTTGTCCAAGTTCTAACTTAGAAAGATCAATACGTGTATTCGATTTGATACGCGAGATATAATAGGGGTCACCTTATCACTATCAACTTAAGAGATTTTAATAACTATAAGTACAAAAAACGGTATCCTGTCTAATAATCTAGCTTGCTTAGAAAGAATAACGTTTTTACTTTTTAGGATCTTGAATATTCTTAAGTTGATGGGCATGGTATTGTGACCCCTAAAGAGGAATCCTGTTTGCTCAAACTTTATGTCAAAGCTACATGTAGATAAACATAAAACCGTAGAAATGATTAATTTCTACGGTTTTTATTGCATTAATTTAAAATTCTTTCGTAGTGGCCCCTCATACCAGCTGCTACTCCACCGATGGATTGGTCGGATAATACAATTTCAAATGAAATATTTGCTGTATGATTATGGTTTATTCAGTAGGATGTACATGGACTCTACTGATTATTAATAACATCCACAGTGATACATCACTACTATTTTCTTTTATTAATCATCATCTCTAGCATGATCTTATCCATATTCGATGAACCTTCATTTCCTAATCGGCAAAAGTTCTCAATTGTTTTATCAACATCTGCTTCGATAAATCCATCTGTAGCAGAGATACACATTCCTTGTGAGGCTAGCAGTGCAGATTGTACAGCTGCACTTGAACAAGTTGCTACCTTCATCGCACATCCTGCTTTTGCTCCGTCACAAATCATCCCTGTCACATTTCCAAGTGTATTTTGGATTGCATACTTTATCTTTTCAATATCTCCACCTAATAAATACGTAATAGCAGCCGATGCACTTGCACCAGCAACTGTTACACCACAAAGTGCAGACAAACGTCCAAACTGATTTTTAATGTAAATCGCTAATAAATGACTTAACGTAACAGCACGAATTAGCTCTTCTTCCGAAGCATTTAATTTCTCACCTGCGGCTACCACAGGCATCGTTACGGCAATCCCTTGATTACCACTTCCTGAGTTAGCCATTACTGGCATTGTCGAACCGGCCATACGTGCATCTGAACCAGCAGCTGCTAATGCCATCGCATGAGTTGTTAAATCATCTGATAAAATTCCTTTCAATACATTTGCCTTTAATGTTTTTCCAACTTGTAAGCCATATTCATTCGACAAACCATCTAATGCCACATTACGATTCAGTTCAATACTCTTTTTTACAAGTACCAATTCCTTTACATCTACAGTCGTAACAAATTCATATATTTCTGGAATCGTTAGTTCATCACGTTCTTCTTCAGAAGTGGCAAAGTGTGTATTTCCGCATCCATTCTTATAAACAAGCTCCCCATTCGCTTCTACTAATGCGATAAATGTGTGATTATCCTGAATAATAGCCCTTGCATATCCCTCGTCTGTCGTAAACTTCACTTCAATGTATAGCTTTTTAGACGTATCTGCTAATTCTACAGACACTTTCCCCGCTTCTACTAAAGAGATTGCTTGTTCTTCATCTTCTTCTGAGATTCCGGCTAACACTTCTAAATCTTTTTTGCTATCTCCTGCTAACACCCCTAAAGCAGCAACAAAGTCAATTCCAGTAGCCTTCATTCCTGGTATACCAACCGCCATTGCATTTTTAATGACATTTGTACTTGCAAGTACTTCAATTGACTGTATGTCGCCCTTCATATAATCTCTTGCAGTAGCTGCGGCTAACGCAATCGACACTGGCTCTGTACACCCTAAAGCAACGACTAATTCTTTCTCTAACACACGTAATATACTATTCTTGTTCACAAATTGCCCCCCTATCTTTCAACCACCCATCATGTGAAATGATGAATAAGTTTTCACAAAAATTAATTGTTTTCATCTTTAATCTTCTGTAAATAACGGTATATAGTTGGCTCAGATGTTTTTAACATTTTCGCCACATCAGCATTTACACATAGAATCCCCACTAACTCTTTCTTATCATTCTTAATGAAAAAGCTAGAGGAGCGAAAGACCTTTCCATCCTTATTTACTGCTTTGTAATTAGCGATAAAATCACGCGTTAAATATGTTTTTTCTTGAAGTACCTTTAACACTAAGTTTGTAGGTGCGTCCCCGATCTTACGACCAGTTATATGCCCGTTCTCAATAGCAATGACAGAGCTTTCCGGCCTTGATAAATCGTGCAATACGACTTCACAATTTCTTCCCATTACCTTCGATAGAAATGTAACGAACGGATAGTATTGCTGTAATAATGTTTCGTTCTTCATCCTTCATTACTCCTATACTTCCTGTATTAAATTGTAATAATAAACTATCATTATAATTCATTATCACAATCTAATAGTATCACAATATGTAAGCGCTCACACAAAAAAACGAACCCTTTTAATATTTTTTTCTTTCCCTAGATATTCGCATTGCAAGCAAGCCTTTAAGGGGTACTGAAACGATTCAAGGAATGAGGGGCACTCTGGAAAATAAATATAAAACAAAGGGGTTAATTTTAAAATTCAACGTTTATATCCAAATTTTATTTATAAAGGGGTCTCGCCACATCCATCAACTTAAGAAGATTTACTACCCATTATTGTTAAAAACATTATTCCTTCTAGATTAATAAGAAGGGATAACACCTAAAAAGACACCCTCTCAGGTGTCTTTTCTCATTATAGAAATATCTTAAAATAGATATCTGGTGTCATATATTCAATTTAAAAGGCCTTTTGTTATATCATAACGCCATTATCGGCAAATTGATACCATTTTCCATTGATATTCTTCCATCCAGTAGCCATATATCCATAGTTATCAAAGTAATACCAGTTACCTTCAATTTTTCTCCAATCCGTAGCCATAGAACCATCTTCTATGAAATAACGCCATACTGCATCAGCATCGGATTTACCAAAACTTATCCATCCTGTAGACATAACCCCTTCATAACCAAAGTAATATGTCTTTTCATTAATAGTTTTTAACTTTAAAGACATCCGTCCATCTTCATCTAAGTAATACCAATTCCCTTTATCTTGTATCCAGCCAGTTTTCATCGTGCCATCTTCATTTAGATAGTACCAATTATCTTTATCTTGTACCCAGCCTGTTTGCATCTTTCCAGCAACAAAGTAATACCAGCTTCCGTTATAGCTTAACCAGCCATTATAGCTAATACCCTCGTTATTAAAGTAGTACCACTCATTCTTAATTAAATTCCACCCAGTTGCCATGGATCCATCTTCAAAATAATAGCTAGCAGTGCGGTATTCTCCTATCCAACCTGTTTGCATTCTCCCATTACTATATCCACTTAAAAAATATGTCTTACCATTATATTTAAGATGACCTGTGTGTAGATTTCCGCCTTGGAGAACGTAATACCAACCTCCTTCATATTGAACCCATCCTTCATTAGTATGCAGTGCACCGTCTGCTTCTAATAAGTAAAATCTATTATTTCCATCTTCAATAGGACCCGTTTGCATTTTTCCGCTTGCATCAAAATAATACCATTTTCCTCCATCTTGTAGCCAACCTATTTTCTTCATACCTTTTTGATCATAGAAATACCATGTATCTCCCTCTTTTACCCAACCACTTTTTTGCATTGTCTGTTCTGCCTTTGCAGTGGTCTGTTTCACATTATCTTGTTTTTCAGCATGTGATACCGCAGGAACTACAAGCATTGCAGACATTAAAACTGGTAAAATAGCTTTCTTCATTTTCCATATCCTCCAAATAATGAATAATTTTAGTCTTCATTTCCATAAACAGAACTATATTATGATATTTAAATATAATCAATATTTTTTGTAACAAAAATGAAATATTTTTTATCTAGTCGAAATAAAATATATTAGATATTAATTTTATTCATTTTTTTGTTACATTGTTTTTAAACTTATTCTAAATGTACAGATGAAAAAGCATCACTAAAAGTGGACAATACACTTTTGGTGATGCCTGGGTTAAAAAACATTTCAGAAACCGGATATTGCATAAACGCTTCCTTATGTAACATTCATATGTTTCAACTTAAGTTAATTCTTTCTTTTTCTTATTATATTGTGAATAGGAATACAAGAAGAAAAGGAATGCAATGATAAAAATCCAAGGTGATAAAAAGCGAAGCATAGCAAATGGAGTTTCAAATAAAAAAGTACTCCAAAACGCTGTCCCTTCCTTTTCCCATAATCCCTCTGTTAAATAGCTCACTTTAGGATTGAATAAACGAATAAATGACGGACCGTTAAATAACACAATTGTGTACATAAAAGACATCATCGCACACGTAAACGAATAGTTCGATAATCGCTTGTAAAAAGCGACTCGAGACGTTTGATCAGAGAACATTTCATCACGCCCATCCTCTTCCTTTTGCCAATAGTACATGCTACCGAAGCGACTACCATAAACATGCTCCCAGCCAAAGTCTTCATGTATTGCAACGTATTCATCGTATTTTTCCTTGCTCATATAATCTTGATAGTCAAGGCGCATTACTTTTTTGATATTTGTTTTTTTAAATGTATATACCCCAAACGGATTGACACTGGTACATGTATAGCCTTGAGCAAGCATATCGTTTAACCAAAATTGTTCGTTTAAAACATTTGTAAATAACTTAAATTTCTTCATCGAACTACCTCATTTCATAGAGTGATAATACATGTTGCAACCTTCTTTTTTCGATTCCTAAAATTTCTTCTCCAGTATGTGTAATCTGGTATATTTTACGTCTTCCTGTTTCACCTGTTACCGGTTCGATCCAACCTTGTTTACTCAAATTTTCGATTGCACCATAAAGAGTGCCAGCTGCTAAAATTACATTCCCTTGACTCATTCGTTCTATTTTTTGCATAATTGCATAGCCATGTAACGGCTCTCGTAACGCTAATAAGATATAATGCATCGTTTCGGATAACGGCAGTAATCTATGCTTCATTCATTCACCTCCTAGTATTAAGTCCAACTATACAGTTTAACTTAATAATTATTATATACAGTTCATATACATTTCAACTGAATAGTTGAACTACACAAAAAACATACACTGATTTCACTAAGTGTATGTTATAACTAGAATTCTTAATTACAGAATGGGGTAGCGTCAGGTTTATGCGGATTTACAACGTTAAGCGGAAAACCTAACGGGGCAGGTTAAGTTGGTAAGTAAGAGGATTAGATAAAACTGTGTCGAATATACTTTATTTGGTGAAATTGAAGTCTTGGAGGATACATTTTGAAGAAATATGAGATTAAAAATAACATTCCAACATTGGAAGAATACAAATATTTGTGTGACTCTGTGGGATGGACTAATTATATGAATTTTGAAGTGGTGGAAACATCACTTCAAAATTCTATTCACTGCATCACAGTCAATGATAATGATCAAATTGTGGGTATGGGGAGAATTGTTGGCGATGGGGCTATCTATTTCTATATTCAAGATATAGTGGTTCATCCAGATTATCAAAAGAATGGTATTGGAAAGGAAATAATGAATATTTGGGTTGAATACTTAAATCGGAATGCCCCAGATAAAGCGTTTATTGGTTTGTTTGCATCACAAGGTAAAAAATCATTCTATGAAAAATATGATTTTAAAGATTACTCACCCAACATGACGGGGATGTTTACTGTAATTTCAAAAAAATAGACATAATAAATTTAAAATTTTAGAAGAAAACATTAATCAACATAAAAGCCATTATTCTTCTAGCAGGGGTCACTATATCATTTCGGGAAAATTGTACGTTAATTAGAGTATTATGAAGAGAGGATTGTTCGTTCAATATAGAGACGAATATCCTCTCTTTTTATAGATGTTAGAAATATAAACAGTAGCTTACATATTTAGTCTAGTTCGTTTATTATGCAGCTACAACGCCGTCTCAAGAAGTTGGAAGGTGGGAACAAGCAATTACGTAAGCAATTAAAGGCTGCTTACGCAGATATTTATAAGCATATATAACTCACTCTTAGGGGCTAGTTTAGTATAGCTTCTTAAACTATTGAAGTAGCCCAGTTGAAAAATTAAACCAGTTCAGATATGGTAATATAAGGGTTAAAGGTACCCAACGCTAAGTTTAAAGGGGACGTCTAAATGTCAACGATAAGGATCGAGAAAGCATCTATTACGGATGCTGAAAAGTTAACAGAAATTAAGAAAAGAACTTTTGATGAAGAAGCAAAAAAATGGCTTCCAAATCAAGAGAATATAATTGACTATAATATTCAGCCACCAGGGTACTCTTCAATTGAAATGACTAAGTATATGATTAAGGAGTTAAATTACTTCAAGGTTATATACAACAAAACAATTGTGGGTGGAATTATTGTCACGATTTCCGGTAAATCTTTCGGAAGAATAGACCGTATTTTTGTAGACCCTGACTCTCAAGGTAAAGGCATAGGCTCAAAGGTCATAGATTTGATAGAAAAAGAGTTTCCGAATGTGCGAGCCTGGGATCTTGAAACATCTAGTAGACAGCTAAACAATCACTACTTTTATGAAAAAATGGGATATCAAGCAACCTTTAAAACCGAAGATGAATATTGTTATATAAAGAGAATAGAAATCCCATTAGGGATAGAAAAATCAGTTGAAAATGAGGACATTTCAGGTACTCAATATGAAAACTGTAGTATGGCTAAAACGGAGTGTTATCAAGTAACTTTAGAGGGTAGTTCTTTTAGCAATAGTAACTTGATGAGCAGCCACATTAATAATTGTAATCTTAGTCATTCAAAGTTCCACAATATAAATTTTAGAAATACATTGTTTGCCGATCTAAATTTTTCTAATAGTGAAATGGCTTTGGTGACTTTAGATGGGGTTCGTTTCGTTGATACAAGTCTTGGAAATGAAGGTAATCCAATCACATTTGAAAGGTGTGACCTTAAAGGTAGTAAAATAAATAATAGTAACCTTAGGAACGTGGAAATACAGCAGAGTGATATAACGGGTATGAAAATAAATAACATTCCTGTGGAAGACCTTCTCGAACTATACTATCATGTGAATAAAAAGTAAACAATCAGTGCTTCCCTTCAAAATTGGCTCTTTTAAATAATGGATTCATTTTTGAATGATGACCTCTAAATCAAAGGAGCTTACATATTAGATATGTCTAATATGTAAGCTCCTTTATTTTTCAAGGATTCTCAGAATTTAGGTTGGTATGTCAACACGAAACTAGACAATTTTTTAAAGGTGTTCCTGCCTGTACTGAACAGGGCTCAAATAGCCTAGTGTGCCCTGGATTCTAACATTGTTAAACCAGTTTACGTAGTCGTTCAATTCTAAAATCAATTCTTCTAAACTTGCGAAATGACGATCACGAACGAACTCTGTTTTAAGAAGATTAATTGTTATTTTTATAGTAGAAGATGGTAGCAGCTAATTCACCATTCTCAGATTTCGCATAGTTAGGAATCCGCCCAGCTTGAATATAACCTAATGAAGTATATAGTTTATTGGAAGGGTCTCCTTCTCTTGTATCAAGAACTAATAATGACCTATCCTTCTGTTTTGCTATTTCTTCAGCCCTTTGCATAAGTAAACGACCAATACCATTACGTCGATAATTGGGGTGTGTCATTAATTTTGCGATTTCAGCTCTATGGCTTCCATTCTGCTTCGTCGATAATTGTAACTGTACACTTCCAACAATTTGATTGTTTGATTTAGCAACAAATAAAATCACTTCGGGGCTAAGAACGGTTTCCCAGTACTTCTCTGCATCTACTTTTCCCATTGGTGGTAAAAATCCAATCGAAGCCCCATCTTCTACGACCTTTATTAAAAGTTCTGAAAGCTCATTAAGATGTTCTTCAATTAAAAATAATTGTTCAATTTTTACATCAATATCCAAGACAATCACCTCTATTTTAAATTAGCAGCTTAATAAAAATTAGGTGTATCTGTGTTGCCTATCTAATTTCATAAAATAACCATTCGGATATTTCTCCTCCCTATAACCAATTTTCAATATTATTTTTTTATTCATACGAATAGGTAAGAGTTTGAAGTTATCGCTCCCTTTCCCCCCGTTAGCACCGTACGTGCAACTTTCATCACATACGGCGCCCCAACTAATCCAAATTTATTTGCTCATTGACACTTCTGATACTGTGTATCTTCAGAGCCTCAATTCTTCCGTATTAATAAGTCGGTGCCTTTCGCAAAAGGTGAACCTCTATTAGTCTCACAAAAACCTTATTAATCGATAAAGATTTGCCTTGCATGAACAAATAATCCTTCATTAGTCTAGTGGCTATCCCTTCATGTGGATTGGACATTTCATCGATACTGTGCCACCACTTTCACTGATATAAAGAGAAGTTATACATTCGCTAATCTCACAAATGCTTTCCAACTCAACGATTCAAAGGGAGTAAGCCCTCCACGTTATCAGCTTACAACGTTGAATTATATCTATTATAGAACAAACGTAGGTGCTTCCTGTGAGCCTGTTAATCTTCATACGCCTGTAACGTATCATAGATTTTCATATTAGCTAGTTTTACTCATCCACTACTAACTTCACACAAGGTGAGATACACATTTCTATGTATTGCAGGTCTAGACCCGTACATTCGAAAGTTCGTCAGAAACCCCATTTCTTATTGTAAGGTGCATTGCATTCTCACCATATTTGTTCAACTCAAGCATCATAATTTACACCGCCCCCTCGGGTAAGGTTTTCGTCAGCCGATACTGTTACGGTAAATTCTCACGCCTATTTGCCGAGCTTATAACACGAAACTTCTTACTCAATGTCGTGCTATTCGACGCAGAGAGAGCCTTTCAAGGCGTTATCCTATCATTTGACTCTTCGATATAATCCTTCCGTTTTATCAAGATGAAACGGTCTAGCCTTTACCAAAGTAATGTGACCATTCTCCATTTAAGCTAGAAACATTTCGCACAACTATCCTGCACCTTTAGTGAAATAACAGAGTGTAGTTAATTTTGGTACATCTTTTTTATAAACGGTTTAACTTTCTTCAAAATGGCATGACTTTTTTATAAACAGTACAACTTTGTTTTAAGTCGACATGTCACATCTTCTGCTAAAGTTCTCTTATTTTTAAATTCTTCCTGTTTTCACTGCTCTAGCCCAATCTAAGCGACCGTTTATTTCACTTTTGTTAATTGCTCCATCTTGATTATAAGGAATATGTAATTGCTCTATCATCCAATCATTTTCTTGTTTTGTAACAATTGTATAATTAGCAAATGGTGAACCTGATTCCATTTTATGATAGATTGGTAATTCATCTTCATAGGCGGGTAGCCCAACACTTCCTGGATTAATAATTATTTTATCATTTGGAAGATAAATGACTCTTGATATATGTGTATGTGCACAAAAAATAAGCCTTTGTGGAATACCGCTTACTAATTTCATAATATCTTCTGTCTTTTTAAGTACTGATCCACTAGAGTTCATTTCCTCTAACAAATATATTTCATCACTTGTCGGTGTTCCATGACAAAAATAGAAATCATCGGTTTGTAAGAAATTAGGCAAATTAGAAATCCACGTTTTATGCTCATCCTCTAATAAATTCTGTACATATTGAACTGTTAAATTAGACGTATTAGGCTCTAATAAAATTCGATCGCAATTCCCTTTAATACTTTGAATATTTTGGTTCATTAAAAGATCATAGGTTTCCAGTGGAAATAAAGGACCATATAAGCTATCCCCCAAATTATAAATAGATTGAATCCCTCGGTTATTAATATCTGTTAGTACAGCTTGTAAGGCATCTTTATTTCCATGAATATCAGCCATTATTGCAATTTTCATACCAATCACCCCTTCAGAATTTATAGTTTCACTTTTATTTCATCATAAATATGAAAAGAATTCTGTCCTTACCTTATATAGAATGAATATTCATACTATTATTGTACATTAATTAAAAAAAGCCGACACTAAATGTTATAGGTAATGGAGATGTAAAAGCACAGGGCATATTTAAAGCTTTAGAAGTCTACGTTATGAATCGTCAAAAGGAGCCTATTACACTAAATAGCAAAAACTTTAAATTAATTGATGATCTAGGAAGAGAATATTACAGTTCTACTGAAGCTCAATTAGCACTTAAAGCTGTGAATAATGCTACATTTAAATTTGATACTCTTAATCCAGATTCAAGTTCGTCAGGAAAAATTGTATTCGATGTACCGAAATATGCTAAAGGATTAGTTTTACAATTTAATGGTGATATGTTGGATAAAGAGATTGATTTAAAAGTTGAATAGTCAAAAGAACTCGAAAAAGTGTTTTTTGAATGAAATACTGATTTGAATCATATTTCTCAAAAGTAAATGTAGATAAATATGGTAAAATGGTAATTGGATGGGAGTCCAATACATATTATTAAAATTAAAGTGGTTCAAGTCGGAGAAAGGCACCTTATGGTGTCTTTTCTTTATTTCTTAAAGGACCTGCTCATTCATCATTATAAAACATAAAATAATGTAAACCCGTTAAAACACAAGAATGACCCAATGTTCTCCCCTCTTATCTAAAAGGAGGAACTGTTATGGGCTTTGGAGGTAGTTGCAGTAGTTTTGGTGGTGGATTCGCCTTAGTCGTTGTGCTCTTTATATTATTAATCATAGTTGGAGCTAGCTGCTTTTGCTGATTTACTTACTAGTAAAGAAAAGGCACTCATTGGAGTGTCTTTTCTTTATGAAAAAATCCCCACACAATGCGCAGGGGAAAGAGCAAACTGTTCAGTTGGATGAACAACTTCATCATAATGGCGTACCGCCCCATGCCCATCAACTTAAGAAAACAAATCCACCCCAAAACGAAAAAATGAGCTTTTTTATTACGAATTAGCACAAAATCTCGTTCTGGGGGTAGTTGTATTTTCTTAGCTTGATAGCGATGTGGTGCTACCGCTAATAGGAAAAACGAAAAAACTTTTTTAGGGAAAAAATCAAGATTACAACCAAATTTTTGCTAGTTGAGATACTCCTTTTATTATCTTTTCTTCACATAAATTACCCAATCCAAGTTGAATATGTGGATATCGTGGTATACATTTCGAGAAATATTTCGAGCAAGGATAAACTGCAATTCCGTATTCATATGCCCTTTCAATTAGCATTTTTTCACTCATTTTTGTTTTAACTTCAATAATAACGAAAATTCCGGAGCTACCACCTTTTATTTCAACATAATTCTTAAAGTGTTTTAGTAATTCCCTATTCAATAGATTCATTTTACGTTTATACAACGCTTTCATCTTCCTTAAGTGTGAGTACCAATATCCTTCATCCATAAAGGTCGCCAGTGTTCGCTGATGAATAGATGAGGATGTTTGCTCAAGTAAAGGGAGTATCTTTTTATATTCACTTACTAGCCTCCTAGGTAAAACCATATAACTGACACGGATAGAAGGTAGCAGTGCTTTTGAAAAAGTTCCTAAATAAACCACCCTATCATTAGAATCTAAACTTTGAAGAGACGGTACAGGTTGATGGATGTATCGAAATTCACTATCGTAATCATCCTCAATAATATATCCTTCCACCCTTTTTGCCCATTGAATTAACTTTAATCTTTCATTGACGGGGATAGTCACTCCATATGGAAAGTGGTGAGTAGGAGTGACATATAAAAGTCTAGAAGGCGACTTTAAAAGGCGATCGACTTGGATGCCTTGTTCTTTTACCGGAATCGGATCAATGATAAATGACTGAAGAGCAAATAGTTCCCTTGCCACATCATAGCCAGGGTCTTCTACTGCCAGATAATGATAGTCTTGCTTTAGCAACAGCGACAAAAGTAATAACAAGTGTTGTGTGCTACTGCCAATAATAATCTGTTCAGCAGAAGTATTAACCCCTCTTGATTGAAACAAGTAATCTGCTAGTACCTTTCTTAATTTAATATCGCCTTGTTTTTCTCCGTATGAAAACATGCTAGAGTCTTTAACGATTTTGTTTGTAAGCATTCTCCATTTTTTCAAAGGGAAGTTCTCTTGATCCACTGTCCCAATCTTAAAGTCAATAGTTTTCATGTCAGTTTGATTTTTTTCATGATGCTGTTCTCTAATGGGTTCATAATTAAGCGTCTCATCCGATATAGTGGCCTCTACAAAAAATCCCTTTTTGTTCTCACTTCGAATATATCCTTCCGATTGCAATTGTTCATAGGCTACCTGAGTTGTGTTTCTGCTGACCTCTAATTGGAGAGCAAGTTGTCTAATCGATGGCAACTTTGTATTCCTTTCTAATTTACCAGATAAAATCTGGGTACGTATGTATTGATAAACTTGTTGGTACATAGGAGTGTTACTTTCTCGATTGATATTAAATATTAGTTCATTCATCATTGAAATACCTCATCTGTCATTTGTGTTTATTGTAAACTGTACCTTTTAGAAATGACAGTATAAATGAATAATGAATTTAGAAAAAATTTTGATCTGGGAGATAACTTATGACAATATTTATGTACATATTTTGTTTGATTGTATGGGGACTCAACTTTATTGCAGTAAAAATTCAAGGAACTCCTGTCAGCTTGGAATTATCCTTAACTTATCGTTTAGTTATGACAGCCTTTTTATTTTTGATTCTTGTTTGGTCCCTTCGACCAAGAGGGAGGCCAACAAGAAAAGATATCCCATTTGTAATAGTTTTTGGTGTATGTAACTTTGCATTAAGCTACTTATGCCTTTATTACGCCACAATTTTGAGTTCTGCAGCAATCGTAACATTGATTTTTTCATTAAAGGTGATTTTGACCCCGATTACTCTCCGGATTTTTTTAAAAGAAAAGTTACATTCACGCGTTTTGTTTGGGGGGATTTTGGGTGTATTAGGCGTATGTATTCTCATCTATCCGAATTTGAACAACTTTCAAGGGTCCAATGACATAAAAGGAATTATGGTTGCGATCTTAGGTACGCTTCTTACAGCAGTAGGTGATGCCAGCTCGGCACGAAATGCAAGTCACAAGGTGAATCCTATCTATGCAAATGCCATTGGATTTACAGTGGGCAGTATATTGATGGGAGTAATTGTATTATTTCAAGGACAAGAATTTATATTTCCAACATCATTTTCATACTTATCTGTGTTGCTATATTTAACCCTGGTTGCTTCATTTGTAGCATGGTTATTCTATTTGAAGCTTGTAGAAAAAATTGGAGGAGCTCAAAGTGGCTATATGGTTGCACTTTTCCCGGTAATTGGAGGAATAGCTTCCGTTTTAATCGGTGAGTCAGATCCATCATTGTATTTGTTTGCTGGTTGCTTTTCTAGCTGTATTGGTGCTGCCATCGCATTAGGGCTTGGAACTCGGAAGCAAAATGCGAAATTACCTCTAAAAAGAGCTAATTAAGAAGGAATAAGTCTATTGTGAACTTGAATATAGAGCTCATTTATTTGGTTCTCAGGTTGTTGACCAAGAATGCATGAACACTTAAACAAATGGAATATAGACTATAGGGGTCACCATACATTACTATCAACCTAAGAGGAATTTGTATCCATAATTCATAGAAAGCGTTATTCTTTTTGTAGAAATATACAGAAAGGATGGCGTTTTTGTATGAATCTATCGATTCAAGATGAGTTTTATTTGTTCGCTAAAGAATTACAGCGATATCTATCTCCACATATTCTTCAACAACTTGCACAAGAGACAGGTTTTGTAAAACGAAAGAGTAAGTATGGCGCACGAGATTTGGCTGCTATTTATCCTAGTTCAGGAGGATGTGCACAAACAGCCGGTATTAAAATTCAGCTAGAGTATGATTTACATAGTGGAAAATTCCTCAATTTTCAAATGGATCCAGGTGAAAATAATGATAAAACCTTTGGTACAGATTGTTTAGATACTTTATGCCCAGGAGATTTATGCATCCGGGATTTAGGTTATTTTCACTTGAAAGATCTTCAACATATACAAGATAAAAAGGCTTATTATATCTCAGGTATCAAATCGAATACACGTATTTATCAAAAAAATCCTAACCCTGATTATTTTCAAGATGGCAGAATCAAGAAAGGTACAGAGTATATCCAGATAGATATGGAGGTTTTAATGAACTCTCTTCAACCAGGACAAACATGTGAAATATCCAATGCTTTTGTAGGAATGGTTGACTTACGCTGTTTCCATTCTTGATATACGGATATAAATCTATTATCAATCTCAATTTTCTTTCGACCAAATTTGATAGATAAGGTTTCCGTATTCATGAACCCAGCGCATGATAGTTGTTGGGTGAACTGAGATTCCACGTTCTTTTAAAATTTCAGAGACATCACGATAACTTAAAGAAAAACGACAGTAGTACAGGGCGGCTACCAAAATAATATCTTTCTTGAACTGTTTTCCTTTAAAATATCGCATCTGTGTTTCTCCTTACTCTTTTTTTCTAGAGTGTAGTCTCATTTAGAAAACTTTGCAACAGAACCCTTGGTAGCCATTTGGTGAAACTTTTTTACAAATAATTTAACTATGTTTCAAACCAACAATATTTTCTCTTTTTACAAATTATAGTTAAAAGGTTAGGTTTCAAACTCTTTCCTTTAAAAGTTCATAAAAATGTTTTAATATGTTTAATTATGCTATTTCCTTATTCAAGAAATTAGTCTATAATTTTCTAAGGAATATTATGGGGATAGAGGAGTTTATGCAAGAATATGGAGATGAGAAAGTTACATTATTTAATTGAAAAAAGAAAAGAAGAATTAATTGAGCTTGTTAAACACTATGGTTTTTGTCATCCTAGGGTGCTAAAATTTAGCCAAGATCTAGATAAATTAATTATTCATATGATGAAACAAAGTGAAATACGTGACATTATTCCAAAAGCAAACAGTAATACATGTAAAAAATAAAAATTCTATAATTTCACCTCTTATATTTATATATCAATCTATACAGAACTTTTTTCATGAAATATTTATAAAATAAATATATTTCTAGATCCTTTTAACTGGTTCGGTTGAGGTGTAGGTACAAGCATTAAATAAGAACTGCATTCGTTAAAAATTAACATAACTAATAGCAAAAAAAGAAGCGGAAACCGCTCTTTTTTGTTCATTCTCTAAGCGTTAGCATAGCAGGTGAGTAGTTCACGAGATGCTCACAATCTAATTTTATTTAAAAATGAAATCTTATTAAGTGTAAATAATGCATAATCTAAAGTTGTAGTTCTAATTAATATACAATCTGATTCACCACTTTGTGTTCCTATCTTTACTAACTTTTTCTTTTCAGGAACATAGTCATTATCTTCAATAATCTCAACAATATCCTCTAACAGAATATTAATTTCTGCAGTTTGCCATTCAATTGTTAATTGTTCATGTGTCTTTGTTACCTTAATATCTTGCATATAACTCTATTACCTACCTATTAAATTTAAATTTCATTATAAATGAATGTAACGAAATTATATCAAAAAGTTATAAAAACAGCTACAATTTTTTATTCTTAAACAAAGCACCAAGATTCCTATTTGTTAATTAAAAAACCAGGGATTATTACCCCTGGTGTCTCAAAAAAATGTTTTAGACCATAGAAAAAAGGGTTCTGTTGCAACGTTTTCGAAACTCAAGTACACTTTGGACACAACCACCATACCTTTTTAGTGTAGCTTTGAAATAAACTTTGATCAAAAACAACTCGTAAACCTTCATTTTACAATACAGGAAATTCAAAAATCACCTGAGTAAACCTGTATATCGAATTAATAGTATCTTTTTTATAAAGAGTTTAATAATATATTATGGTTTCCATAAAATCCTTGGGAGATCCTTTATACCCTCTCCATCTATATATACAACATTCGTTTCAAATTTCACTTTTTGCCGTATTACTTCTTTAAAATTTTTAAAATAGTTATCTACTGATTCTTCTGTAATACTAGATACGCCCTCATAATTATATAGGACTGCTTTTCTAACCTTTTCCGCCATCGCTTCATTAAATTATTTTCCATCTTCACCTGTTAATTTACTCATTTTGTCTATATCTTTATCATAGAAGCCCACCTATTGTAAGTGATACTATCAAACTCATACCTACTAAATTTTTGGAATATAACATATTCTACTTCAACTCTTTTCTGTATAAATTATGAATTACAGTAATATGACACCATTATATCTCGGTGTTCTATAGCATATTTTATTTATATACAATTATTAAAATGTAAAAACCACAAAAACATCAAACCCTATTTTATTTCAAGGTGCGCCGTTATCTATAGCACTGGAATAAAGTTTAATTAAAATGACCCTACTAAATCCCTATGCAATACACAAAAAGAAACCATTTTGAAAGATCTTTTATCAAGACCTAAAATAAAAAAAGATAGATAAATTAAAGGACATTACATATTTTATATGACTAATATGTAATGTCCTTTCTTATTCAACAATAGCGCTCTTTAACAGAAGACTCGATTTCAAGATAATCTTAACAGACATTAATATCGATCTTCAGTTACTGTCCCCTTATATGTCCTAGTGACAGGGTTCTTACCATAGACCGCAAAGCACCATGATGTCAATGATTCTCCTAATTCGAATGCTCTTCTTTTATGATTTAAATGTAATGGATTATAGTATTTCTATATAACCTTCTGTTCCATTTACTCGAATTCGTTGCCCATCTTTTATCAGCTTGGTGGCATTTTCAACACCGACAACGGCAGGTAAGCCATATTCACGTGCGATGACTGCTCCATGGGTCATCAGTCCGCCAACTTCGGTGACAAGTCCTTTTATGGATACAAACAATGGTGTCCAGCTAGGATCGGTGAAGGTTGTAACCAGTATATCTCCATCTTCTAAATCTGCATCTTCCATTTTTAAGATGACGCGTGCTCTGCCCTCTATAACTCCGGAAGAAACCGGTAGACCTACAATAGCTTCGGCTGGGAGATTTTCTCGTTTGTATTCACCCGCAATAATTTCACCATCAGACGTGATAACACGTGGGGGAGTTAGTTTTTCATATAATTTGTACTCGTCTTTTCGTTTGCTGATGATCTGGTAATCTAGTTTATTTGTGCGTACGACTTCGTGAAGTTCTTCAAAAGTGAGATAGTATATATCTTCTTTTTCATGAATAACGTTGGCTTGTACGAGTTGTTCGGCTTCTTTCAGTAAAGCCTGCTTATAAACGAAGTATCGATTAACCATGCCGTACTTTGGATATTCCCGATAACCGATGAAATTCCGGATTAGGTCGATCATTCGTTTTGTTTCTTTGACTTTTTGTTCACCATCCGGTAATTGCTTCAATCGATCTAATAACTCTTGTTCTTTTTTCAAAGCTGCCTGTCGCCCTTGCTCAAATTTCTGATTGCTAGCATTAGGCTCAAAGTTTTTGATATTACTAAGAATCATGGGGATAAGTGTAGTTGGTTTTTCACTCCAACGAGTTTTAGTAATATCGATTTCTCTGGTACATCGCATTCCGTATTTGCTGAGATAATCATAGATAGTACCTTGGGTTTCCTGCCCACCATCAAACTTAACCAGTTCATCCAAAAAGTTATCATCTTTTACATGTTGTAAATAATTGATTACTTCCGGATAAGGACGAATCACATCTGCGACATCTAATAGCGCCAGACCCATTTCCGAAGTAATATTGTTTGGTACAGATAGAGAAAGCGTGTCTGCTACGTTTTTCTCACCTAACCACTTGTTCATTTTTTCATTGATCCATGTTGAAGCATCCATAGCAGCCATAATCACACCCAAACTTTGTGGGTCAAATAAAATCTTCTTTAATTTCTGGATATCTTCTAGAATAAAATCAAATAAATCTGATCCTGATTTCGATTGGATGTTTTGTTTTAACTCTTCTATCGATGTTTGACTACTCTTAATCAAATCAGAAACGATTGTCGGATCGTTTTCGATTTGTGCTTGAAAACCCGAAGACGATATACCTTTATTGCTTTTACTGGGACTCGGTACTTTTTTACCATCTGGTGACGATTTTATAAAATCTTCTCGCTCTATTATAGTCATGAGTGCGTCTTTTATGAGCGGATCTGATTGTCCCAAGGTATCTATTATCGTTTTTCTGCTGACAGGCGAAGCCAGATTATGTGTGATATCAACAAATAACCTTCCACCAGCTTTAAACCTGGGTCCAAAAGATGTTAACTGGAATAAAGATAATCCCAATGGTTTCATGGGGTCGGTCATCATTTGTTGGTGACCGACAGATACATAAACGTGATTTTCCTGATCATTTGCTTCAGGGATGGGGTATAAAGTAGTGATTGGACGACTCTGGACAATATAAAATGTATCATCAACCAAACACCATTCGATATCTTGTGGGCAACCAAAATAAGCTTCAATCTCTCTGCCTATGCGTGCGAGCTGTAAAATTTGATGTTCAGTAAGTGTTTGCGTCTTTTGCCGATCAGGATCGATCTGCTGTGTCTCTGTTCCGCCTTCTTTTAGTCCATAGATGGCCAATTTTTTGGTTGCTATCATCTTATCGACGATTTTATCTTCTTGCACCTTATAGCAATCCGCAGATACCAAGCCGGAGACAAGAGCCTCTCCTAGTCCAAAGCTAGCATCGATCGATAGTAGCTTTCGATTGGAAGTAATCGGATCAGCAGTAAATAAAATTCCTGAAGCCTGTGGGAAAATCATCCGTTGAATGATAACGGATAGATAAACTTGGCTGTGATCAAATCCGTTTTGGATTCGGTAAATTATTGCGCGATCAGTAAATAGGGAAGCCCAACATTTACTGATATATCGCAATATTTCATCTTTTCCGATGATATTTAAATAGGTGTCCTGTTGACCAGCAAAGGAGGCAAATGGAAGATCCTCGGCTGTAGCACTTGAACGAACAGCATATGCATGCTCGAAGCCAAAAGTTAAGAGACATCGATCGATATCTTCTTCGATCCCCTTCTCGATCTCGATCCCCTCAATCAGCTCACGAATCTTCCTGCTAATTTCACTAATTCTTTCTCGTTCGTCCACTTTTTGAACTGCTAGTTGATCCAGTAATTGATGAAGCTCCTCATTTTTCCCAATGACTCTTTTATATGCCTCAGTGGTAACACAAAATCCCTCTGGTACAAGTATTCCTTCAATCCTCGAACATTCGCCCAAATTCATCCCTTTGCCACCGACCACCATTTGTCTCGTTTTATCGATCTCACGAAACTCTAGTACATATGGTTTCATTTCTTTCCCTCCCATTTATCGCTCAATACTAAGACGAATCATATGACAAAAATTGTTCATCTGATCAACCAATTACGCTGTCCACTCGTTCTTGCTCCTCGCGAAGTTCCATGTTCATATCAAACACTCCTTTAAAAAAATAAAAATAGGGGTTGACTGAAAAGGATTTTATGATGTATAATTAAAATAGGGATAATTTACACAAAAACCCACCGCTGATGTATCTATATAAATTTACCACAGTTTCTCATTTTTATCAATGTATTTACACGATCATAATTGTTGCAAATTCAAAGGAAGAAAAACCCCATTTTACAAGACAAATGACTTACAAAAAATGATATCCAAATATCAAATCATTTAGTGTAGCGTCAGGAAAATACGGATTTACAACGTTAAGAAATTCCAATATTAAAAAGCCCAATTTCTTAGTATTAATATTAAGAAATTGGGCTTTTTTCGTTACCCCATTAAAGCGCCCTATAATTGAATAAAAACCTAATTGATTTTTATGTCCCAAGGAGAAGAAGAAGTAAACTGCCTGCCCAAAGAAAATATGCAAGTTGAGTTAATATATACATGGATAATTAACAAAAAGCATGACATAAAATTGTCATGCTTTTTTTGCCTATTAAAAAATTCTTTTCGTGCATTATTATTTTTTCAGTATATTAACACAAAAACTCATTAATTCAGTGGTATTTTTCATTCTTTATACTAACTTTAAACAGTACAAACAATTTTCATTTCCCATTAGCGAACTTTTTTCCCGTTGGACAACTCTCCTACATCACCCGCTTAAACATCTTCTCCAGTTCATACGTCGAATGATGCACAAGTATAGGTCTACCATGCGGACATGTGTAAGGATTTGTTGTTGTACGCAGTTCTTCTAGCAAAGCAAATATTTGATCGTTCGTTAAATATTGATTTGCTTTGATCGATGCTTTACAGCTCATCATAATAGCTGCTTCTTCACGCAGTTTTTTTATATCGACTTTTTTTAGTTTGACAACTTGCTGCATCATTTCATCGATGATTTCTATTTCCTGTCCTTTTGGGAACCACGTTGGATGCGAACGAACGATAAAGGATTGATGACCAAATTGTTCTAAGAATAATCCTACCTTTTTCAATTCCTCTAATTGCTCTTCGACACGTAAGAATTCAGTGAGAGATAAATCAATACGATATGGTACGAGCAATTCTTGTACTTCTTTCGTTACTTGTCCTACTTTATCACGGAAATATTCATAATTGATTCGCTCTTGCGCTGCATGCTGGTCAATCATATATAAACCTTTATCATTTTGGGCGAAAATATAGGTTCCATGCATTTGCCCGATTGGATAAAGCGGTGGTAAGTCGTTTCCATTCATTTCGATTTCTTGGATTTCTGCTACTTCTTCTAATTCAAAATCTTCCTCGCTGTTATCCCATCCATTCCCGTCTTGGACAGATTTTCCAATCATTGATTTAGAAAGTTGCCAACCATTTTCTTCTTTTACTAAAGATTCTGGTGGCTGCCATTCCTGCTTCGGTGGTTGCCAAAGTAAATTTTTGTTTTGTGGTTTGGCTTGGATTTCTTCTTGTTTCTCATCCATTCCAGTCGGTAAGACGATATTTGGCAGTGGTACTTCTTTCGGTTTTGTATGTTCAAAATGAAATTGCTCTTGTACACTTTCATCTTTTTCTTTTTTCTTTGATGTAACACCAGCATCCGGAATGAGCTGTATTTTTTTAAACGCGTCCTGCAATGTTTTTTCAATCAATTGCAGTAATTCCTGCTCTTTACTAAAACGCACTTCTAATTTCGCTGGATGAACGTTCACGTCAACTAACATTGGATCCATCTCGATTGATACAAAACCGATTGGATAACGTCCCACTGGAAGTAATGTGTGATACCCTTGCTGAATTGCTTTCATCAAGACATAGTTTCGAACGTAACGGCCATTTACAATCGTAGATATGTAATTACGAGATGCTCTCGTTACTTCAGGTAACGTTACATATCCACGAATGGTAAAGTCCAATGATTCCACTTCAATCGGAATGAGTTTTTTCGCAACTTGAATGCTGTAAATTGCAGCAAGTACTTGCCTCACATCACCATTCCCCGAAGTGTGTAGCAGTTTTTTCTCATTATGAAACAATTTCAAAGATACTTCTGGATGGGACATAGCAATGCGATATACAATGTCTGTAATATTCCCAAGCTCTGTATGAATTGTTTTCATATATTTAAGGCGTGCTGGCGTGTTAAAAAACAGATTTTGAACCGTAATATCTGTCCCTTTACGGCTCGCTGTTTTTTCCTGCATTATAATGTCTCCGCCCTTAATAATAAGATGTGTACCTGGTGCATCTCCTGTACTTGTGACTAACTCTAATTCACTAACAGATGCGATACTTGGCAATGCCTCACCACGGAAACCGAGCGTGCGGATGCGAAATAAATCATTTTCATCTTTAATTTTACTTGTTGCATGCCGCTCAAAAGCAACAATACAATCTTCTTCAGCAATGCCATCTCCATTATCAATGATGCGAATTTTTGATAATCCAGCTTCTTCTAAGTGGATTTCAATAGATGTACTATTCGCATCGATGGAATTTTCGACAAGTTCTTTTACAACTGAAGCAGGTCGTTCGACTACTTCCCCTGCGGCAATTAAGTTAGAGAGTTGATCATCGAGTTTGCGAATTTTCCCCATCTACTTACTCATCCTTTCTTTAACTTTTTCTGCAAACGATACAGTTCATTTAGGGCTTCTAGAGGAGTCATATCAAGTAAATCGATTTTTTTAATTTGTGTTAATACAGCTGTTTCTTTTTGATCAAACATAGGCTTGTCTTCTTTTTTCACAGGCTGTTCTGTAGTAAAGAAAGATAGCTGTGATTCTGCAGGTTCTTCTTTCTCTTCTAGCTGCGGTTCTGATTTTTCTTTTACAACGACTGGTTCTTGGACAATTTCTTCTTGTACTTTCACTTCCACTCGTTTTGGAATGATGATTTCCTCTTGTCCTTCTAGCTGCGCTAACACTTCTTTCGCACGAGCAATTAAGCTATCTGGCAGTTCAGCAAGCTGGGCAACGTGAATACCATAACTTTTATCTGCTGCACCATCTTGAATCTTATGCAAGAAAACAACTTTTCCGTTTTCTTCAATAGCTGAAACGTGTACATTTTTCAGTTGCTCTAAGCTTTCTTCTAATACAGTTAGTTCGTGATAATGTGTTGAGAATAATGTTTTCGCTCCAATTTGATCATGAATATGTTCTATGATTGCTTGTGCGAGTGCCATACCGTCATACGTAGATGTACCGCGTCCAATTTCATCAAATAGAATTAGACTTCTTTCCGATGCATTCGCAATTGCATTTTTCGCTTCTAACATTTCGACCATAAATGTACTTTGACCTGAAATTAAATCATCTGCTGCACCTATTCTCGTAAAAATTTGGTCAAAGACAGGTAACACCGCTTCTGTTGCTGGTACAAAACAACCGATTTGCGACATAACAGTAATAAGTGCTAATTGACGCATATACGTACTCTTACCAGACATATTTGGACCCGTAATTAAAAAGACATCCATATTTTCAGGCATCATGCAGTCATTTGGAACATACAATTTGCCGTTCAATACTTTTTCTACAACAGGATGGCGACCATCTTTTATAAAGATTTCACGTTTATCTGTTAAAACTGGTTTTACAAATTGCTCTTCTTCACTTACTGTTGCAAAGCTTTGCAGTACATCTAGTTCACTAATAACTTTCGCTAGATGCTGTAATTTAGGAATAAACACCTTTACTTCTTCACGAAGTACAGTGAATAAATCATATTCTAGCTGTACAATTTTTTCTTCTGCCTCTAAAATCAATGTTTCTTTTTCTTTTAATTCATCTGTGACGAAACGTTCTGCGTTTGCAAGTGTCTGCTTACGCTCATAGCGCCCCTCTGGAAGAGCAGAAAGATTTGCCTTTGTCACTTCAATATAATAGCCAAAAATACGGTTGTAACCAATCTTTAATGATTTAATCCCTGTAATATCACGCTCACGTTTTTCAAGCTCTGCAATCCACGTTTTTCCGTTCTTACTAACATAGCGATATTGATCTAATTTGTCATTATAGCCATCTTTTATAATATCCCCATCTTTTATAGAAAGCGGTGGGTTTTCTTGAATACTTCTTCCTAGTAACTCTGTTAAACTTTCACATGGATCAGCGCCTTGAATTAACCTTGCTGCATAAGAATTGTCTAATAAACTAATGGCCTCTAAAATAGCTGGCACTTGCAGAAGTGAACGTCTTAATTGCAGTAAATCACGCGCATTTACGTTACCATATGCGACTTTTCCTGCTAAACGCTCTAAATCATACACTTCTTTTAATTTTTCTTTTAAATCTTCACGTAAAAAATAGTCATTCACAAACGTTTCAACCATTTCTAAACGTTCTTCAATGTTGTCTTTTTGTATAAGTGGACGTTCCATCCACTGTTTTAACATACGGCCACCCATAGCTGTTTTTGTTTTATCTAATAGCCATAATAAAGAGCCTGTTTTCTCTTTTGTTCGAAGTGTTTCTGTTAACTCTAAATTACGCTTTGAATGTACATCAATTTTCATAAATTGATTTGTATAATAAATATCTACCGGCTGCAAGTGATCCAATGAACGTTTTTGCGTTCTTAATACATAATTCAATAAGCGTCCTACTGCTGTAACTAATTTCGTTTGCGTCACACTTTTAACAAGGTGTTCCAACCCTTCAGGAATCTTCGTTGCATCTTCATATGAAATTGTCATTTTCAATGTTTCTGTTAGCTTGTTTAGCTCATCTTTTGAAAATGTAGAATCTACAACAATTTCTTTTGAACCTGTTGCATACACCTCTAATAAAACATCTTCTACCGTACCCGTTAATAGTGTCACTGTATTTTGTCCTGTTGTTAAATCATTACAAGCCAGTGCATAAGAACCATCTTCAAAATGAGTTAACGCCGCTAAGAAGTTGTTTTCTTTCTCATCAATTGTGCGCCCTTCCATCATCGTTCCTGGCGTAATCAATTGAACAACTTCACGTCTTACAACACCTTTTGCTGTTTTGGGATCTTCTACTTGTTCACAAACCGCAACCTTATATCCTTTTTCAACAAGCTGTTCAATATAGTTTTTTGCTGCATGATATGGGACACCACACATCGGTATACGATCACTACTCCCACCATCTCGGCTTGTCAATGTAATTTCAAGCTCATGCGCTGCCTTTATAGCATCCTCAAAGAACATTTCATAAAAATCTCCTAAACGGAAAAATAAAAAGGCATCTTGATAATCTGCCTTGACCTTTAAATATTGTTGTATCATCGGGGTGTACTGTGCCATTTGTTTCCTCCATACTTCATAAAAATGTGCTATATTTATATGCCGCACTTCACGGACAATTTCCTCTCCACTTATAGGAGTCTCTCTTCATTATAGCACATTTTCAATACAAAATAGTTCCATCCAGTATGACTAATACTATGTAAAAAGCTAGGAAGAAATTCTCCCTAGCTTTCTATTATTCTTCTTCTGCATCTACAATAAAGTTTGGATCTAACTCTTCAAATTCATCATCATCTACTTCAAAGCTATCCTCATCCTCTGGACATCCATCTGGATTTACATTTACACAAATTTTCGTTTCACCGACAACTTCTGTTACAAATTCACGCTCTACCGTTACAACAATTTTGTTATCATTTGGTGAAACAATTGCTTCTAAACAATTTGGATGTTGAATAACGCGGGCAATAATTTCTAAATCTTCACCTGAAAAATTTTTGTCACGATATCCAATATTGATTTCATCCGTGTAACTAACACGTTCTGTTACAACTTCTGTTTTTGTGTTTTCATCAAATGAGTACCACGTATTCACATCGTAGTATCCTTCAATTTCTACAGCCTTCCCATTCTTTCTTGCTTCATATGTGTGATTAATTACCCAACATCCGAGAATACTTGTCGGCTCATGATTTGATTCACATGTATGCGTTGACTTTGTATACTTACGTCCTTTGCCCACTACTGCCTTTGTAATAATCTCTCTAAATTCGGACATTCGGAACCCTCCTCAATCAATATTCACTTAATCATATGCGTGACAATAGCGGAATGTGTCATTCTTTTTTTGACAAAAGACTATAGAGCAAAATAAAAACAAAAAAGAGATGTCCATAAGACATCTCCCTTAACAATCACAATTCCCTTTTTTACTCTCTACTTCAGCACCCGTTTCACCTTTTAACACATTGCCACCAGTTGAAATTAAAATTTCATCCGTTACGTTATTAGAAATGGTACTTGCTACAAGCTGCAGTAAATCATTTACATATGTTTGTGAAGATTTAAATTCCTGTACAACCGGAATGCTATCAAGTTTATCTTGCAGAGCATCTATTTCCGCTTCTACTTTTTTCAATGCTTCCCATTTTCCATAATGCTGTAAGTTTACGGCTTGTTTTTGCAGCGCTTTAATTTCATCAATTGCACGTTTTACATTTTCATTTTTATGAATTTGCGCTTCCGCACGTTTAAAGAAATCCACTTCTTCTGTTTCAGAAATCATTTTCGCTAATTCTTTCGCTTGCTCAACAATTTCATCTTTTGTATAAACTTTCATCTATTATTTCACCTCGAGTGGCTCCTCAACCAATTCCCCGTTTAGAGACCAAGTTTTTGCTTCCGTTACTTTTACTTTTACAAGCTGACCGATTGCATATTTTGGAGCTACGAAGTTTACAAGTTTATTGGTACGCGTATAGCCTGCAAGCACGTCGGGATTATTCTTACTTTCTCCATCAACTAGTACTTCAACGATTTGGCCTTTATATCGTTTATTCTTTTCCATAGAATATTCATTAACCAATGCATTTAACCGTTGTAAACGCTCTTTTTTCACTTCCATCGGTACATTATCCTTCATTTTTGCAGCAGGTGTACCTTCACGTGGAGAATAAATAAATGTAAATGCACTATCAAACCCTACTTCGCGATATAACGACATCGTTTCTTCAAACTGCTCGTCTGTTTCATTTGGGAAACCAACGATAATATCAGTTGTTAATACTGCATTCGGAATCGCTTCTTTAATTTTACGTACAAGTTCTAAATAGTGTTCCCGTGAATATTTACGTGCCATAATTTTCAACATATCTGTACTTCCAGATTGCACCGGTAAGTGGATATGTTCAACTAAATTACCGCCTTTTCCAAGTACTTCAATTAAGTGATCATCGAAATCACGTGGGTGACTTGTCGTAAAGCGAACACGTGCTATATCAATCTTACGAAGTTCATCCATTAAATCGCCAAGACCATATTCTAAATCTTCAAAGTCTTTACCGTATGCGTTTACGTTCTGACCAAGCAACGTAATTTCTTTATATCCATTTGCCGCTAAATGACGAATTTCATTAATAATATCTTCTGGGCGGCGACTACGTTCTTTACCACGTGTATATGGTACTATGCAATATGTACAGAATTTGTCGCATCCATACATAATATTTACCCATGCTTTAATATCACCACGACGTACTTTCGGAAGGTTTTCAATTACATCTCCTTCTTTAGACCATACTTCAACAACTGTCGCTTTTGAGAACATCGCATCTTTTAAAATGTACGGCAAACGATGAATATTATGTGTACCAAATACCATATCTACATGCTGGTTTTTTTGCATAATTTTATTTACAACAGATTCTTCTTGAGACATACAACCACACACACCAATTAAAAGATCTGGGTTTCTTTGTTTTAATGGTTTTAAATGACCAAGTTCACCAAATACTTTATTCTCAGCGTTTTCACGAATGGCACAAGTATTTAATAGAATCACATCTGCATCTTCTGTCGAAAATGTTGGTTCATATCCAAGTGTTGTAAAAATACCAGCCATTACTTCTGTATCATGTTCATTCATTTGACATCCATAAGTACGGATATAAAACTTTCTTCCGGCACCAAAGTTACGAAACTCTTCTGGCAAACCAAAATCACGTTCAATTTTAACTTCTTCTTTTCCGCGTTTTTTCGCATCTTTTAAAGAAGGCGGCTGATATACACTTTCAAAGTATTTACTGTAATCTTTTTCTCCTTTTTTCATAGAAGAATTGGCTTGTTGACTTGCTAATCGTTGTTGCTCGTTCATAGGTAATCTCCTTTCAACCTTAACTATACACACTCTGTAGTCCATTCTAATGACAATCAGACCCATCTTAAAGATTAGGATAGTTTGAGAGATAACTTGCCCCTTTGAAACTCGAGTAATCGATCTAACCATCCGTAAGAATGGAGTCTTCCCGACACCAATAGACATTCCCTTTTTTGTTGTTTTAACCTTGTCCTTTTAAATAACATGTTATTTTATTCCTATACACACTATCATAGTATAAAGTGTTTAGCCAAATTTAACAACAAAGAGACAGTATCATACCCACGTACTACAGCGCACAAACCAATTTTTTCTGACAAGACAATACACTATCATTTTATCATTCTGAATTTTCCGAGTAAACAAAATGTATTAAAAAGTTAACTCATTTTGTTTACTCACCATGTAAATAAAAAAGCTGCCATTAAGCAGCTTTTTTATTATGATTACATAAATTCAGCAACGAGTTCATCAAACATTTTTTGATCCATTTGTAAATCAGCTTGCACTAAAGGCTTTTCACTATATCCCTTTACAAGTTCTTGGTAAGAAGGCTGCTCTGTATTTTGATAAATTAAGCCTGTTACTAAACCTTTGTTTTCCATTAATGTTTGCATAGCAATCATACGATTAGATGGATCGTATCCTTCGACTGTGCTTAATTTTGTTAAATTCTCTTTAAACCAGTCATACGTATTTACTTTATTATAAGTTACACATGGGCTAAATACATTAATTAAAGAGAATCCTTTATGCTGAATACCAGCTTCGATAAGCTGCGTTAATTCTTTTAAGTCACTAGAGAAGCTTTGTGCCACAAAAGTTGCACCAGCTGTTAACGCCATTTCCATTACAGATAACGCTGGTTCAATTGAACCTTGCGGTGTACTTTTCGTTTTAAATCCCGCTTCGCTACGTGGTGAAGTTTGACCTTTTGTTAAACCGTAAATTTGGTTATCCATAACGATGTACGTAATGTCAATGTTACGACGAATCGAATGAATCGTATGTCCCATACCGATTGCAAAGCCATCTCCATCACCACCAGATGCGATAACTGTTAAATCACGGTTTGCCATTTTCACACCTTGTGCAATTGGAAGTGCACGCCCATGAATACTATGAACACCATATGAATTAATATAACCTGAAATACGACCTGAACAGCCAATTCCAGAAATAACAGCTAATTCATCTGGGTTTAAACCAACGTTAGCTGCTGCACGTTGAATCGCAGCTTGCACCGAGAAGTCTCCGCAACCTGGACACCAGTTTGGTTTTACACTGTTCCGAAAGTCCTTAAATGTTGCCATTTAATACAACCCCTTTTTTGCATTCGTTGTAAATTTCTTTTGGTAGGAATGGATTCCCGTCATATTTTAACAGACTAGAAATTTTCTCACCAATCCCAAGATTCATTTTCATAATGTTAGCAAGCTGACCAGTTGCATTGTTTTCTACTACAACAACGCGTTTTGCATCCTTTACAAGTGGAAGAATTTCATCAGTTGGGAACGGATGAATTAAACGAACATGAGCATGATTTACTTTTAATCCTTCTTGCTCTAAACGCTCCATTGCTTCTTCAATTGCACCACGAGTAGAGTTAAAGCCAACTAACAATACATCAGCTTCATCATACTTAGCATTTTTGTAAACAGGGGTATTAAACTTTAAATTCTCCATTTTACGGAAACGTTTGTCCATTTGTGCTTTACGATTCAGTGCTGATTCAGATGGTTTACCAGTTTCATCATGTTCTACACCTGTCACATGGTGAACACCATTTTTCATACCAGGTAAAACACGTGGTGAAACACCATCTTCTGTCACTTCATAACGTTTAAAGTAAGCTTTATTTTCACGATCTGGTAACTCTGCCTGTAAATCAAGCTTACCGCGGCGAATTTCTACTCTGTCTAACTTCAATGGTTCTACTGTTTGCTTTCCTAAAGAAAGCTGTAAATCTGTTAAGAAAATAACAGGAACTTGATATTCTTCCGCTAGGTTAAATGCTTCTACGATATCATAGAACGCTTCTTCAACAGTACTTGGCGCCATTACGATTTTTGGAATTTCACCGTGTGTCCCGTAAATCATCGCCATTAAATCAGATTGCTCTTGCTTTGTTGGTAAACCAGTACTTGGACCACCACGCTGTGTATCAACGATTACAAGTGGTGTTTCTGTAATACCAGCTAAACCAATTGATTCCATCATTAAAGATAAACCAGGTCCTGCTGATGCTGTTAGGGTACGTACACCCGCATAGTTCGCACCAATTGCCATTGTACAAGCAGCAATCTCATCCTCTGTTTGGATGACTGTTCCGCCTACTTTTGGCAATTTTTTAATTAAGTATTCCATAATTTCAGAGGCAGGTGTAATTGGATATGCTGACATAAAGCGCGCTCCACCAGCTACTGCGCCAAATGCAATTGCATCGTTACCGATCATAAACATACGTTTTTGACCATCAGCTTTTTCAAGCTGCATCATATTCACTTTCTCACCAAGTAATTCTTTCATATATTGAGAGCCGCGTTTGATTGCTTCCATATTCTTTTTAACGACTTGCTCTCCCTTGCGACCGAAAATTTCTTCAACAACTTCTAAATATACAGTTTCATCTAACCCTAATACTGCACTAGATGCCCCAACGGCAACCATGTTTTTCATTAATGATGTCCCTAATTCAGAGGCAATATCTGTAAACGGTATTGCATATAGATTTACATCTGAACTTTCTGGTATAGTTGGATTAAATTTTGCATCTGCAACAACAATTCCACCTGGTCGTAGTTCGTGGAAGTTAAAATCAATTGTTTCTTGATCAAAAGCAATTAAAATATCTAAATCATCTGATATTGCGCGTACTTCAGTTGTACTTACGCGAATTTTATTATTTGTATGACCACCCTTAATTCGTGATGAAAAGTGGCGGTAACCGTATAGGTAATACCCTAAGCGGTTTAATGCAATACAGAAGATTTCTCCTGTACTTTCAATTCCTTCACCTTGTTGTCCTCCAACTTTCCATGAAAGTTGACTAATCATCTCCTACACCCCTTTTGGCTGCATTCATTGTAGTGTATTTTTTTACAGTAATAGTGTAGCACTTTTTATGCAAAGAAACTACAATGGACACAAATTATACCTCTTCAGACTTCCCTGAATGTTTTGCATAATCTTAATTCGTCTACAATTCTAGCCTTACAATGAAAAAAATGCAATAATTTGGCCTGAATTTCATTAGAATTTTTTAATTTTTCTAACTTTTTATTTTCAAATAAAAAAACAATAAAAAATAAGAAACTAGAAAGAAATATGATTAATGAAATTATCATATAAAAAGCTTTGAACATTTGTTTCACTGTATCGCTTACTCAGTTCATTGATTACATATTCATAACGCCGATACGCTTCCACACCGACAACCATTTCTGTGATACCATCAAAATCCGAACCAAATCCTATATTGCGCTCTCCTCCGAGCGAACAAATGCGCTCCACATGCCGTAATATGTCATCCATATAAGCAGGCCTATGGTTGGTTAAAAACTCTGGAACGAACGTTACACCAATTACACCATCTTTTTGAATAAGTGCTTGTACTTGTTCATCTTTCAGATTACGCGGGTGCTGACAAAGCCCATAACAATTTGAATGTGATGCAATTGGATATTGAGCAATTTCCATCACATCCCAAAAACCTTTTTCATTTAAGTGAGACACATCTGTCCATAAACGAAACGAATTCAGCTCTTCTACAACCTTCTTACCAAACGCAGTAAGTCCCGCTCCTCTTGTTTCCAGTGCTCCATCAGCTAATAAATTCGCATGATTCCACGTGAGTCCCATAGATCGGACTCCTAAACGATAGAGCGTGCGCAATTTCATCATTTCTTTTCCAATTGCTTCGCCGCCTTCTAATGTTAAAATCGCGCCAATTTCATTTGATTCTAACTGCGTTATATCTTTTTTTGTCTGAATCAATTTCATGTTTGGTAACGATAAAATCTGCTTATAAAATATATCTATCATAGCTAACGTAGCTTCAAAACGTTGTTCATATGGTACGATTTCAGGTACATATATCGCAAAGCATTGTACGCTTCCTTTTCTTTGCTCCAATTGTTCAAATGTAATATGTAAAGACGGATCATTTTGAAAATTCTTCTTTCCTTTTGCACTCCATAGTTGCCATAGTACATCACAGTGCGCATCAAACACTTTCACTTTCATTTCCCCTTCCCCATAAAAACAACCTGTTTGCATAAAAGCAAACAGGTTGTTCAAACTTAACGAGGTTCTACAATTAATTTTATTGCTGTACGTTCTTCACCATCAATCATAATGTCTGTAAAAGCTGGGATACAAATCAAATCCAAACCACTAGGCGCTACAAACCCTCTTGCAATTGCTACTGCCTTCACAGCTTGATTTAATGCACCTGCGCCAATAGCTTGGATTTCTGCTGTTCCGCGTTCGCGAATAACTCCAGCAAGTGCACCGGCTACAGAGTTAGGGACCGAAGTTGCTTTAACTTTTAATATTTCCATTCCTCGTTTCCTCCTCGTTTCTTTAAAAAGTATTAGCGATTGATTTCACTTTAACTTATATTCACGAGGGGAGACATGTATTCCTGCTAAATTTCTGTAATTTTTCTAAAAAATTAAAATATAATGTTTTTTCTAACTTTTAAATGATCTTATTCGAAAAATGGCTGATCATCATTGATTAAAATACGTTCAATTTTTTTTGCTTTTCCTGTATTTGGATCCACATCAATTAATACTGCACTTAGTTGCGTTCTTCCATTTGTTACTTCAAAACGTACAGGTAAATTCGTTAAAAATTTCTTCAGTACAGCTTCACGATCCATACCTAAAATCCCATCATACGGACCAGTCATTCCAACATCTGTAATATAAGCTGTTCCGCTTGGCAAAATACGATTATCTGCTGTTGGAACATGCGTATGTGTCCCTACGACTGCCGTAGCACGTCCATCTACGTACCAACCAAGCGCCTGTTTTTCACTTGTTGTCTCAGCATGAAAATCAATAAAGATAATATTTGTACGTTTTTTCGCAATGTTAATTAATTCATCTACTTTTCGGAACGGGCAATCAATTGGCGGAAGGAACGTACGTCCTTGTAAATTAATTACCGCTACTTCGGTACCGTTACAATTTACAAAAATAAGTCCTTTTCCCGGTGTTCCCTCTGGGAAATTGGCTGGTCTTGCAAGATATTTTGCATCATCAATAAACTCAAACACTTCACGGTTATCCCAAGCATGATTCCCAAGCGTAACTGCTTGTGCACCACACTCTAAAAAGTTTCGGTAAATTTTCTCTGTAATACCACGGCCACCTGCAGCATTTTCTCCATTAATAATTGTTACAGTAGGCGTATATTTTTTCTTTAACGCCGGTACGTATTGTTGAATCATACCTCTTCCAGGGGATCCTACTACATCTCCAACAAATAAAATTCTCATATGTCTTACCCTTTCTATGTACTACTTATTTTATTACTCACTAATAAGAAAAACAAACTGCTCATTAAAACTCTTCTTCCATTCTAGCCAACTAGAATGGAAATCGAATAAAGTGATTTGCAAACGATTTATTTTATATTTCCCAATCCCAACACAAAAAAATAAAGTGGTGTTTCACCACTTTATTTTGCGTATTCCACTGCACGTGTTTCACGAATAACTGTTACTTTAATATGTCCTGGATAATCCAGTTCATTTTCAATACGTTTTCGAATATCACGCGCTAAACGATGGGCTTCTAAATCATCGATTGTATCCGGTTTTACCAAGATGCGAACTTCACGTCCTGCTTGAATTGCAAAAGATTTTTCTACTCCTTCATAGGATTCTGAAATCTCTTCTAACTTTTCAAGACGACGAATATAGTTTTCAAGCGTTTCACTACGAGCTCCTGGTCTTGCAGCTGATAACGCATCCGCTGCTGCAACTAAAACTGCAATGATGGAAGTTGGTTCTGTATCACCATGGTGAGATGCGATACTATTAATAACAACCGGATGCTCTTTATATTTCGTTGCGAGTTCAACACCAATTTCAACGTGACTACCTTCTACTTCATGGTCAATTGCTTTTCCGATATCATGCAATAGACCTGCACGTCTTGCTAGTTTTTCATCCTCGCCAAGCTCCGCTGCCATAAGTCCTGTTAAGTACGCTACTTCCATAGAGTGTTTCAACACATTTTGTCCATAACTTGTACGGTATTTCAAACGACCTAAGATTTTAATTAAATCTGGATGTAATCCGTGGACACCTACTTCAAATGTTGTTTGTTCCCCAACTTCGCGAATATACTCATCCACTTCACGTCTCGATTTTTCGACCATTTCCTCAATACGTGCTGGGTGAATACGTCCATCCTGTACGAGCTTATCAAGAGCGATACGAGCTGTTTCACGACGAATTGGATCGAACCCTGATAGGATTACCGCTTCTGGCGTATCATCAATAATAAGGTCAATACCTGTTAACGTTTCTAACGTACGAATATTACGACCTTCACGCCCGATAATACGTCCCTTCATTTCGTCATTTGGAAGATTTACAACCGAAACGGTTGTTTCAGCAACATGATCAGCTGCACATCTTTGCATTGCAAGAGATAAAATCTCTTTTGCTTTCTTATCCGCCTCTTCTTTCGCACGAACTTCACTTTCTTTTACCATAACGGCAATTTCATGAGAAATTTCACTTTCCACTTTCCCTAAAATGATTGCTTTCGCTTGTTCGCGTGTCAGATTGGAAATGCGCTCTAATTCCGTTTGTTGCTTTTGAACTAACTCTCCCACTTTGCTTTCCAACTCTTCAATCTGTTGTTGTCTCGCTACAAGAGATTCCTCTTTCTTTTCTAACATCTGCTCACGTTTATCGAGCGTCTCGTCTTTACGATCAAGGTTCTCTTCTTTTTGCATTAAACGATTTTCTTGTTTTTGTAATTCGCTTCTACGATCACGAATTTCTAATTCAGCTTCTGTACGAAGTGTATGAATTTCATCCTTTGCTTCTAAAAGCGCTTCCTTCTTAAGTGCCTCTGCTTCACGATTTGCATCTTCTAAAATGCGTCTCGCTTCGTTTGCTGCACCATTAATCTTCGCTTCTGCAATAGACTTTCGAACAAAAAAGCCAACAACTGCACCGACTGTTGCAAGCAAAATGGAGATGAGTATCCAAATTAATGTACTACTACTCATGATTTCACCTCCCCTTGCCATGAATGAAAAAAGACTGTCGGCATGTACATTAATTTGCAACGTACAGCAAAGACCGTCGCCCCGCTTTTTAAGGGACTTTCTTCATTTCACAATTAAAATGTCATATTATTATTTCGAAAAGGTATAGAACCTACTCCGAATGTTACTTCTCTTCTAGAGAAGAGTGTATCGTATATAAGAAAAAATATACATTCTCATTGTATCTATCGCAATTTTCATTGTCAAGCGTTGTCTACTTTTACTTTCTTTACCTTTGTCATATAAATCTCCTTTTAACGAAAAAAGTTTATATTCACCAAAGATGACACCCCTTACCTAATCAGTTTTAACAAGAGAGAACGCTTGAATGAAAGGCCTTGCTACATATTATTGTGAAATAAAAAATAAAAGACACGAAATCGTGTCTTTTGTTAATCTAGAATAGCACCTTCTTCTAAGTTTCCAGAATCTTCACCAATACCATGATGTTCACGAATAAAGAATGCAATTTCATCTCTTAATTCTGGATTTTCTTTTAAGAATTGTTTTGCATTTTCGCGCCCTTGTCCTAAACGTTCTTCATTATAAGAATACCAAGCACCACTTTTTTGAACGATATCAAGTTCAGAAGCCATATCTAAAATTTCGCCTTCTCTTGAAATCCCTTCTCCGTACATAATATCAACTTCAGCAACACGGAAAGGAGGTGCTACTTTATTTTTCACTACTTTTATTTTTGTTTTGTTACCAACAATATCATTACCTTGCTTTAATTGCTCAGCGCGACGCACTTCAAGACGAACTGTTGAATAGAATTTCAACGCACGACCACCTGGAGTTGTTTCTGGGTTCCCGAACATAACCCCAACTTTTTCACGAATTTGGTTAATAAAGATTGCAATTGTTTTTGATTTGTTAATCGCACCGGAAAGCTTACGAAGTGCTTGTGACATTAGACGTGCTTGTAAACCGACGTGAGAGTCACCCATTTCTCCTTCGATTTCCGCTTTTGGTACAAGAGCCGCTACAGAGTCAATTACGATAATATCAATTGCACCGCTTCGTACTAAAGCTTCTGCAATTTCTAAACCTTGTTCTCCTGTATCAGGCTGTGATAATAGTAACTCATCAATATTAACACCCAATTTTTGTGCATATACAGGATCCATCGCATGTTCTGCATCAATAAATGCTGCTTGTCCACCTTGACGTTGCACTTCTGCAATCGCATGTAAGGAAACCGTTGTTTTACCTGAGCTTTCAGGTCCATAGATTTCGATAACACGTCCGCGCGGGTAACCACCAACACCTAAAGCTACATCAAGTGCTAATGAACCACTTGGAATTGTAGAAATTCTACGTTCTGCCTGTTCTCCTAATTTCATAATGGAGCCTTTACCAAATTGCTTCTCTATTTGTTTTAACGCCATATCTAATGCCGCTTGACGATCACTCATTCAAAATTCCTCCTTAACTGAATTGCTAATCTTATTATACCTATTTTCATATCAATTTGCCAACAAAAAACGAACGTTTATTCGTTTTTTTGTTTTCCATGGAAAAAGTTTCATTTTTCATCACAAAAAAACTAGAAGAAACTCACATCTCTTCTAGTTTTTTGTATAAATGATAAAATCCATATTTCACAGAGCGTTCCCGAATTTGCTGACGACTTCCACTTAATTTAAGAGGAAAAACAAACGTTGGTTCATTCTTTATCGCTAAACCTACAAAAACAGTACCAGGCTCTTTATTTTCCGAAGCACCCGGTCCTGCCACTCCAGTAAAGCTAATCCCAATATCTGCCTTCAATAGTGTCTTTACATTTTCAGCAAGATAACGAGCACATTGTTCGCTAACAGCACCGACTGTTTGTAAGGTTTCTTCAGGCACTTGTAAAACATGTTGTTTCACTTCGTTATGATAGCAAATCACGCCGCCTTTAAAAACAGAAGATACGCCGGCATTTTCTGTTACTTGATTTCCAAACAGACCGCCTGTTAAACTTTCTGCACACGCTAAAGTTAAAGCTTTTTTCTTCAATAAATCAATCGCTTTATTATGAAGAAAATCTTGATTATATCCGTAGAAAAACTCCCCTACTCGTTCTAAAATCAAATCTTCTATATGTTGAATTAACACTTCCGCATACTTTACATCATGGTGTTTAGCAGTCAAACGAAGCGTTACTTCTCCATCTGAAGCTAGCGGAGCAATTGTTGGATTCGTTTGACCATCAATTAAGTCTTGAACTTTCACTTCCAGTTGGGATTCTCCAATGCCGAAAAAACGAAGAACACGGGAATATATATGCTCTTCAGTTGTAAGGTTACGTAAAAACGGCTCTACGTAGCTTGTATACATCGGTTTCATTTCTTTTGGCGGGCCCGGTAATAAAATATAAATCTTCTGGTTCTTAGCTAGCCCCATACCCGGTGCCATACCATGATCATTTGCAAATACAGTCGATCCCTTCAAAACAAGTGCTTGTTTCTTATTATTTTCTGTGAATTCGCGTCCTGTACGTTTAAAATACTCGCCAATTGACGTTAAAGCCTCTTCATCATAAACAAGTTCTTCTTGTAAGGTTGAAGCAATTGTTTCTTTCGTTAAATCATCTTTTGTCGGTCCTAATCCACCAGTAAAAATAAGTATATCTGCACGCTTCTCAGCAATTTGAATTGCTTCTTGTAAACGATGATTATTATCACCTACAACTGTATGATAATACACATTAATTCCGATGGAAGCTAACTTTTCAGATAAAAACTTCGCATTTGTATTTGTAATTTGCCCGAGTAACAATTCTGTTCCAACCGCAATAATTTCGGCATTCATTCCGATTCCCCCATAAGCTGTTATTTTGAATTTACAAAAGCAGCTCTATTTTTCCAGAAATAGTCCCAGCCAGAAATAACCGTAAAGATAAGTGCAATCCATATGAAAATATCCGCAACCGGAATATAGATTAAATTTAACGGTACATCATGTAATAAATATGCTGAAATCGCGATAATTTGTGTCCATGTTTTAATTTTCCCTAACATATTCGCCGCAACAACCTCACCAGTTCCAGCCAATATAAGACGTAATCCTGTTACAGCAAACTCACGGCTAATGATTACAATAACGATCCAAGATGGAACATATTGCATTTCTACTAATGTAATAAGCGCTGCTGAAACAAGTAACTTATCAGCTAATGGATCAAGAAACTTACCTAGATTCGTCACGAGATTATACTTTCTTGCATAATGTCCATCAATCCAATCTGTAGCTGAAGCAACAATGAAAACTATCGCTCCTACTAAATGTTGAATTGGTAACTCTACATTTCCAACTGTATATGTTCCCCAGTTAAAAGGAGCTAACATAATTACTAAAAAAATTGGAATTAAGCAGATTCGAGATATTGTAATTTTATTTGGTAAATTCACAGCTATTCCTCCATCATGTCAAAAACATTTGTTCATTGGAAAAAAGTCATCGAAGCGATGACTGTTATTGTGCAGGTTGTCCTACCCCTAGATTTTTAATCACTAATCTTTGGTGATATTCCTTTTCTGGATCTAGTGGGAAAGCAACAACTTGGCCATTCAGTTTAATTTCAACATTCGGTGCACTTCCAATGTTGAGAAGTACTTCTTTTGCTGTTGTTAAATCATGTTTTTCTGTTTGACCTTCTTGAAGTGTACCATTAAAAACGACATTTCCACCTTCATTTTTAATGTCTACATAACTTGCACCCTTCGCTGTAATTTCTAACTCCAGTGCTTTATTATTATGAATTTCCAAAGTAGATACCTTACCACTTGTTCCAACAAGCTTCACTTCTTCTTGTCCAGCAGGTGGCTGTTGTGCTGGTGGTTCTTCTTTCTTTGGCTCTTCTTTTTTAGGTTCTTCTTTTTTAGGTTCTTCTGCTTTTACTTCTTCTTTCTTTTCATCAAGCGGAGAATTTTTCGCCTTCTGTACTTCTATTTGTTCACTTTTCGTTTGTTTTACTTGTCCTTCATCTTTTCCAATTAACCATTGGAAAACAAACCACACAGCTACCCCTACTGCAATTACCAATAATGCAATCAATATTTTAGACATATGATCTGCTATTGGAAGCGATGCTGCTTTTTGCATAGTTTCTTGTGTTTTTTGACCTTTTGATATTTGCGGTACATCATGAGATTCAGATTGTGGTACTACGCTTTGATACTCTACAATCAACTCTTCTCCGTTCAGACCAACCGCGTCCGCATATTGTTTAATAAATGCACGTGCATAAAATGCACCAGGCAATATACTATAATCGCCCTCTTCAATTGTTACTAAATACCGTTTTTGAATTTTCGTTACCTCATGTAGCTGATCAATAGATAAGCCTTTCGCTTCTCTTGCTTCCTTCAGCTTTTGTCCTAATTCCGTCACTACTAACACCTCAATATTTCTTTAAAAGTCAAACATAGAGAAATTATTTTGCGCTCCTTGCTCAATTTCATCTACTAAATTATATTGAATTTCTTCATCATAATCGTTACGCAATTCAATAATATAATCAAAATCATCAAGTGTATATTCTGATTGACTCACAAATACATCTGGATGTTCGACAACTTTAGTTGCGGGTAATCTCATAATTTCACGAACGAGTTGCCAATGCCTTTCATTCGCACGCTTTGTTGAAACAATGCCATCTAATATAAAAATATTATCGTCACTATACTCATCTTCAATCAGTTGACTGCGTACAGTTTGTTTAATAAGAGTAGACGAAACAAATAGCCAACGCTTATTTGCACAAACACTTGCAGCAACGATAGATTCCGTTTTTCCAACGCGAGGCATTCCTCTTATTCCGATGAGTTTATGCCCTTCTTTTTTCATTAGTTCCGCCATAAAATCAACGAGTAAACCCAATTCATCACGAACAAAACGAAATGTTTTCTTATCATCTGCGTCTCGCTGTATGTATCTACCGTGCCTAACTGCCAACCTATCTCTGAGCTTTGGCGGACGATATTTCGTTACAGTTATATTATCCATCGTATTCAAAATTGATTCAAGTCTAGAGATTTGCTCTTGGCTATCACACATAAGCAACAACCCGCGCCGAGCGTTGTCTACACCATTAATTGTGACAATATTAATACCAAGCATACCGATTAACGAAGAAACGTCACCAAGCAAGCCAGGTCGGTTTTTATGTATTTCATATTCAAAATACCATTCAATCATCAAATGTCACTCCCCCTGCTTACTTTACACCTACGTACTATATTATATGATTTTACGTTAATAGGGAAGATAAATGTATAATGAATCACGGTATTTTCAATACCTAAAAAAAAGAGAGGATTTTCTCCTCTCTTTTTTACTTATGTTGTACAAACTTTACCATTAAGTTAGCAATCATGTGTTGTTCTTGTTCATCAGCCACTTTCCAAAGCTCAGCTAATAATTTTTCTTGATCATTTCGCGCCTCTACTTCATTTGCCAAATAATCACCTACACGGAATGCCATATCTGAAACTGCACCACCATCAAGCCCTTTTCCTTGTGCCTGTTCTAAACGTTCTCCTAAAAAGCTTTTCCACTGGTCAAAATTCTCTAATACTGACATGTTTAAGCACCTCACTATTAAGTAATAGAATCATACTTAATTTGTACAATTTCTCACTTTTTATGTACATATTTTTATTTTAACAATGCCAGCCACCGTTTACTCCAATAATTTGCCCTGTTATATAGGAAGCCCCTGGTGATACAAGGAAAGAAACAGTTTTGGCGACTTCCTCTGGAAATCCAATCCTTCCAGCTGGAATCTCTTCTGCGATCTCTTTCTTGTCCTCTTCTGAAAACACACTTAACATTTCCGTCTCTATGGCCCCTGGTGCCACTGCATTTACACGTATACCACTTAGCGCAACCTCTTTTGCGAGCGCCTTTACATAAGAGTTTTGTGCACCTTTTACCATAGAATACAGCACCTCACAAGACGCTCCTACTTGTCCCCATATAGATGAAATAACAACGATATTTCCACTTCGCAGGCGGATCATCGATGGAAGCGCAAGTGAAAGAAGGTTATAAACACTCTTCACCTGCAATTCCACCATCTCATTCAATTGCTCATTTGTCACATCTGTCGCCAAACCAAATATACTTTTTCCAGCTGCATACACAATAACATCAATCGGATAATGAATTTGCGCCCAGAGCTTTTGCACGCCATCTACCGCTGCTAAATTCGCTTGAACTGGAATAATTGCACCAAGTTGCTGTTCTAATTTTTTTATTTTCTCTTCACTTTTGTTGTAATGGACATACACCGTATAACCATCTTCAACTAATTGTTTCGAAATTGCAGAGCCAATTCCTCCGCTTCCTCCAGTCACTAATGCAAACTTTGTCATATGTATCCTCTCTTATCTTTCCTCTACAGAGAAACTCTTTCAAAACACTAGTCTTATCATGTATTCACAAACAAATAATACCCCCACCTTACAATTCAGCAATAGCCAAAAGGTTAGGTGGGGGATAAACTGTCCGTAAAGTTCTAAATCGTAAGGCTTAAGCCCCACTTATTCATGTTTCATTTTATTTCTTCGGCAAGACTTGGCAAATACTCATTCTTTCTTCAGATAAAAATACTTTGGCTGCTTCTTGTAAATCTTGAACAGTTAATCCCTCTAAAACGGACAGAGCATCAAACAAACTAGATTCATTAAACGCATACCTTGTGAATTGATTTGCAATATATTCAGGTGAGTTAAGCGATCGTAAAAAGCCGCCAATTTTCTTTTTCTTTACACGCTCTAACGCATTCTCATCTAATTCATTATAATTAGTCTGTAGTAAAACACCTTTTAAACGTTCAGCTAGCTCATCAGGTTGCTTCGTATCACCACCAACCATCGCAAAACCAAAGTTACCTTCTTCTGTATAATCATAAGAGAATGAGTCATCAATAAGTCCTTCATTATATAAAGACTCATAATGAACTGATCCTTTCCCAAATAAATAATCTAAAAGTAATGTAAGCGCGATCTCTTGTTTTAAAAGCTCTTGCCCTTTTTCTTTAAGCCCAGTCGCCTTTATGCCTATTAAACATTTTGGTGTTTGAACAGGCATAGAAATAATTTTTTTCTTTTCATTTACTGATTCTGGTTCATCTTCAAACGAACGTACGATTTCTGGTTGATTTTTATAATCTTTTTTCGCCTGATTTTCACGTACTAAGTTCATTGTTTTTTCTGGGTCAATTGCTCCTACAACAAATAACAACATATTGCTAGGATGATAAAATGTCTCGTAGCACTCATACAATAAGTCTTTTGTAATTTTACTAATAGACTCAATTGTTCCTGCAATATCAATTTTAATTGGGTGTTTGACAAATAAGCTATCGATTAAGCCAAAATACAAACGCCAATCCGGGTTATCTTGATACATTTGAATCTCTTGACCAATAATTCCCTTTTCCTTTTCAACTGTTTTTTCAGAGAAATAAGGTTCCTGAACAAAATTTAATAATGTATTTAAATTTTGTTCTACATTTGATGTACATGAAAACAAGTACGCTGTTCTCGTAAATGATGTAAACGCATTCGCAGAAGCACCTTGTTTACTAAACAACTGAAACGCATCATGATCTTCTTTTTCAAACAATTTGTGCTCAAGAAAATGAGCAATCCCATCTGGCACTCGAACCATTTCTTCTTTTCCAAGTGGAACAAACGTGTTATCAATGGAACCATATTTTGTTGTAAACGTCGCAAAAGTTTTATTAAATCCTTGCTTCGGCAATATATATACATCTAACCCATTTGGAAGCTTTTCATAATAAAGTGTTTCTTTTAATTGTTCATAAGAAATTTTCTCCATCTATTCTCCCTCCGTTCCGTGTAAAAAGTAAATCGTATCTAGCTCAATATTATTGGCAACCTTTACAATTTTCTCTTTTGTAACACGTTCAATTCCAGTTAACCATTCCTCTACTGGACGGGTACGTTCTGCAATGACGCCATGATAAAGCATTTCTACGAAACCACGCGGTGTATCAATTGCCTCTAAAATTTGGTTTTGAATTACACTCTTTGTTTGATGAATTTCTTCTTCAGAAAAGTCACCGTTTTGCATTGCTTTCATTTGCTCTTTAATAATCTCGACTGCTTTTTCATAATTTTTCGCTTCAATTCCCGACATAACAAAGAGAAGACCTTTATGACTTTCAAAACGCGACGCTGCATAATAGGCTAAACTGTTTTTTTCACGTACATTCACAAATAATTTCGAATGTGAGAATCCACCAAATAACCCGTTAAACAGCTGTAGCGCAAAATAATCCTCATCACGGTACGTAATATATGTGCGATATCCGATATTTAATTTACTTTGCTTTAATTCTTGTTTTTCAACAATTTCTTGTTCTTCATTATTTCGCTTATGAAGAATGACATTTTTGTCTTTTGCTGTACGAGGCGTGATTGAAAAGTATTTACCTACTAAGTCAACCGCATCTTCATCTATGTCACCAATGATATATAGATCCATTTCATCTTCCGCTAACACCTTTTGATAATAGCGGTATAAAGTTTCATTTGTAATGGAGGCAACGCGCTCTTTTTGACCATTTGCACTTAAACGATATGGTTCTACTTTACACATTTCTTCTATTAATCGTTCATTCGCATAGCGCATTTTATCATCATATGTAGCTTCAATTCGTTGCACGAGCGCTCTTTTTTCACTTTCTACAATTGATGATAAAAAACCGCTCCCTTCAGTTGCTGGGTGTAATACAATATCAGACAGCATAGACAGTGCTTTTTCAAACAACGGCGGTGCATCTTGTAAATATGTTTCGTTGGCAATATCCACATAAATAGAGATGATATGATCTTCCCCTTTTTTACTTACATCTACCGCCAGAGAAGAACCGTACAACTCCTCTAAATATTGGCGAAGACGAATTACAGATGGCAGTTTTTCTGTTGCACTTTGCAATACATATGGTAATAAAGCACGCTCTGTCACCGTTTCTTCATTTAAAGGTGCTTTAAAGCGAAATACAAATGTATTTGTTTTATATTTATCTGTCGGAATCATATGTACACGTAAACCACCTAGTTCATGCATTTGCTGTTCCATCAGTTTCATTTTATAGCCCTCCTTTACGTATGTAGGAATATTCCTCTTCAATATACAGTTTTTAGAAACGAAAAATCAACTTTTCTCCCTTACATACTTTTCCCTCAAACAGTTTACTAATTAAAAAGAGAAAGTAATTTTCTGTATTAAACATATTCTATGTAAAAAAGCCCGCACTAATGTGCGAGCTTTTTCCATACTTGTAAAACGCTTATCTTTTTCCTTTTTCATACGGTGTTCCAAGTGCCTTTGGAGCTTCTGAACGTCCTACAAAACCAACAAGCGCTAAAATTGTGAACACATATGGTAATATCGCTAAGAAAACACTCGGAATTTCTTTTAATACAGGGATTGTACCACCAGTTACCCCTAGTGATTGTGCAAATCCAAAGAATAAAGCAGCTCCTAGTGCACCAATTGGGTTCCATTTCCCAAAGATCATAGCAGCTAACGCTAAGAAACCTTGTCCCGTAATCGTTGCACCTGAGAAGTTGTTTGAGATTGACAGTGCAAAGGTTGCACCGCCTACTCCAGCAAACATCCCTGAAATACAAACAGTAATATAACGCATTTTATATACATTAATCCCCATTGTATCCGCAGCCATCGGATGTTCACCAACCGCACGAAGACGAAGACCAAACGGTGTTTTATAAATAATATACCAAACAACAAATGCTAAAATAATGGCAATATACGATGTTAATGGTACATTTGAGAAAAAGATTTTTCCAATAACCGGAATATCCGACAGTCCTGGAACATCAATTTTCTCAATACGGTAGTGAATAAAATCAGTTTGTCCTTTACCAAAGATTTTCTTAATCGCAAAAACAGTTAAACCAAGAGATAAAAAGTTAATTGCTACTCCACTAACAACTTGATCCGCACGGAATGTAATCGATGCAACTGCATGAAGAAGTGCAAATAATCCGCTACCAATTGCTGCAAATATAAGTGCAATCCAAGGAGTCATAGCCCCCCAAGTATCCCCCATTAATAGCGTGGTAACAACACCAACAAATGCACCAAATAACATTAATCCTTCCAATGCGATATTTACAACACCAGAACGCTCACTAAATACGCCACCTAACGCTGTAAAGATTAGAGGTGCTGCCGTGTATAACGTACCCGTCACAAGAATGGCTAAAACATCTAGAAAGCTCATTTATTTCCCCTCCTTGCTTATGCGCGTAAGTGTCCAGCGTAAAATATAACTACAAGCAACAAAGAAAATAATACATGCAATAATTACATTAATTAACTCAGATGGTACATCTGCTTCAAAGTTCATTTGCGGCGCTGCACTTTTTAAACCTCCAAATAATAACGCAGCAAGTATAATACCAAATGGATTATTCCCTCCAAGAAGCGCTACTGCAATCCCGTCAAATCCAATTCCGGTAAATGTAGCCATCGCTGTCATACTTTGGAATGTTCCAAGCCCTTCCATCGCGCCACCAATACCAGCAAATGCACCCGCAATTGTCATAGATAACACAACATTACGTGACACTTTCATACCAGCATATTGAGACGCTTGTTGGTTAAACCCAACTGATTTCAATTCATAACCTAAAGTTGTTCTATCTAATAAGAACCACATAAGAATCGTAACAAGAATTGCGACAACAATTCCCCAGTGAAGACGAGAGCCATCTGTTAAAGAAGCTAACCAATCTGAAGCTAATGACGCACTCGGCTGAATATCATATGTTTTGTCATTGCCTTCATGTAAAAAGCGTTTAATGATGTCATATGTAACATATAATGCAATGTAGTTCATCATAATCGTTACAATAACTTCATTAACCTTAAATTTCCCTTTCAAATATCCCGGAATAAATCCCCATAGTCCACCAACTATAGCTGCCACTAAAATAGACAATGGAATATGAAGAAAGGCAGGTAATGATACTGCATAACCAAACCAAACAGCAGCAAGCCAACCAACTAGCAATTGTCCTTCTACCCCGATATTAAATAAACCTGTACGAAACGCAAAAGCTACCGATAACCCCGCAAGAATAAGCGGAATCATTGTACGAAGCGTCTCTCCAATTGCACTGGGACTTCCGAACATACCAGTCCAAAGTGCACTATATCCAACAATTGGATCATACCCACTAACTAACATAACAATGGCACCAACAAGCAACCCAAATATAACGGATAATACAGGAACTAAAATATTAATCGTTCGCTCCGTTAAAAACTTTTTAGCCATTTGTACTCACCTTCGCTTCCCCTGTTCCACCAGCCATTAAAAGACCTAATTGTTTTTCATTTGTTTCTTTTGCATTAACAATCGCGACAATTTTCCCTTCATAAATAACAGCAACGCGGTCACTCACATTTAAAATTTCATCGAGTTCTAAAGAAAGAAGAAGCACCGCTTTTCCTTTATCTCTCTGTTCAATTAATTTCTTATGAATAAATTCAATCGCACCTACATCTAAACCACGTGTCGGCTGCGCTGCGATTAATAAATCTGGATCACGATCTACTTCACGTGCAATAATTGCCTTTTGCTGGTTCCCGCCAGATAATGCACGAGCTACTGTTTGCTCGCTAGGTGTACGTACATCAAACTGCTCAATCAGCTCTTTTGCCTTTTTCGTTATTTTACTAAAATTTAAAATTCCTTTATTTGAAAATGGATTCTTATAATATGTTTGTAAAACAATATTATCTCTAACGGAAAAATCAAGAACGAGTCCATGTTTATGACGGTCTTCTGGAATATGACCGACTCCTTCTTCCGTAATTCGTCTAACAGGCCAGTTTGTGATTTCTTTTCCATTAATTGCAATAGAACCTGACTCAACTTTTCGTAAACCAGTAATTGCCTCTATTAATTCACTTTGTCCATTCCCATCAATCCCTGCAATACCGACGATTTCTCCTGCACGAACAGTTAAGTCAAGGCCTTTTACAGCAGGCAATTGGCGCACATCATGAACAACAAGATTTGCAATAGAAAGTACATCTTCCTTAGGTCTGGCATCTATTTTTTCTGTTTTAAAATTCACTTGACGTCCGACCATTAGTTCTGCAAGTTTATGTTCATCTGTATTTGCAACGTCAACCGTTCCGATTCCTTTTCCTTTACGAATAATCGTACAACGATCACAAACTTCCATAATTTCTTTTAACTTATGTGTAATAAGAATGATAGATTTCCCTTCTCGCACAAGCTTTTTCATAATTTGAATAAGCTCATGAATTTCTTGAGGAGTTAATACTGCCGTCGGTTCATCAAATATTAAAATCTCTGCTCCGCGATACAGCGTTTTTAAAATTTCAACACGTTGCTGCATACCAACTGAAATATCTTCAATTTTCGCATACGGATCTACAGCTAAACCATATTGTTCTGATAATTGTTGAATCTCTTTTGCAGCTTCATCAATAGCAATTTTCCCTTTTCTCTTCGGTTCATTTCCAAGAATAATATTCTCTGTAACTGTAAAATTATGAACAAGCATAAAATGTTGATGAACCATACCAATCCCGAAGTCATTTGCAATATTAGGGTTTGTAATCTTTACAGGATTCCCTTTAATTTTAATTTCTCCTTGTTCTGGCTGATATAATCCAAAAAGAACGTTCATTAACGTTGACTTCCCTGCACCATTTTCTCCGAGTAAAGCATGTATTTCTCCCTGTTTTACTTGCAGCGTAATATTATCGTTCGCTACAATGCCTGGGAATACTTTTGTAATATTATTCATCTCAATTACGTATTCCATTTTGTTCCTCCTTTTAGCAGGGAACAGTCCCCAATTACACTCTATTAAAAGTAATTTTATATATACAAAGGTTAGTTCTAAGAACTAACCTTTGCTATTTCTCTATTATTTCTTAAGAGCAGCTTCGTATTCTTTGTACTCTTTATCAGTAGCAGGTACTTTAATTTCACCAGCAGTAATTTTCTTTTCAAACTCTTCTACTTTTGGTAAAATTTCTGGATTTACTTTTTTCACATTATCAGTTGTTTTCGCAATGCCAACACCTTCATCTTTCAAACCAAACGCTTCTACTTTTCCGCCTTTTAACTTACCATCTTTTGCTTCTTGTGCTACTTTTTCAACCGCAACATCAACGCGTTTTACCATAGAAGTTAGCGTTACGTTTTCAGGCATACCTTCTTGATTTTGGTCACGGTCAACACCGATTACCCAAACATTTTCACCTTTCTTCTTACGGTTTTTCGCTTCAGTAAACACGCCGTTACCAGTACCACCAGCAGCATGATAAATTACGTCTACTCCTTGTCCGTACATTGCTGATGCAAGTGCAGCACCTTTTTCAGGTTTATCAAATGCTTCTGCATATTCAGATACAATCTCAATATTTGGGTTAACAGCTTTAGCACCAGCTTTAAATCCATTCTCAAACTTACTAATTAAATCACTCTTCATTCCACCAACAAACCCAACTTTATTTGTTTTTGTTGACATCGCTGCTACTGCACCTACAAGGAATGATCCTTCATGATCCTTAAATGTAATACTTGTTACGTTCGGTTGTTTTACTACAGTATCTACAATCGCAAACTGTTGCTTTGGATTTTCTTTCGCAACTTCTTCAATTGCTTTTTCTAATTTATAACCAATACCAAAGGATAAATCATATTTATCTTTTGCAAATTTCTTTAAGTTCGGAATATAATCCGCTTCTTTTTCAGACTGAAGGTAACGATAGTTCGTCTTCTCTTTTAGCCCATTATCTTTACCGAATTTTTGTAAACCTTCCCAAGAAGATTGGTTAAATGATTTATCATCAACGCCCCCAACGTCTGTAACCATACCTACTTTAATGCTCTTTCCATCTTTTTTATCTCCACTTGCTTTATCCGAGTTACCACATGCACCTAACACTGTACTCGCCGCTAACGTTAATGATAATAAAAGACCTGTTTTTTTCTTCATACTAGAAACCCCTCCTAAATGATATATGTATCTATTAATATGCTAGTGTCCCCTTCTTCTTGCTGTCACCTCCCTAAAAAGGAACGAATTACATACGTTTTCGTAATACGTGGAAGCTAAATTTATCTGCTCTAAAATAATTAATAGAATATAAGATCGGCTCATCATTTTGATCATAGTGCATTTGCTTTAGAATCAGCAGCGCTGTTTCTGGTTCGCATTGTAAAATTGGTGATATTTTTGGATGATAACCAATTGGTTCAATATGAGCAACCGCGTATGTAATGCGTTTATGCGTGTTATTATGAATAACAGTAAGTAGCGATTCCTCATTATAATCAGACAAATCTGGTAATACTTCTTTTGCCAACTTGTCAATGCAATAGACAACAGGTTCCCCATCTGCTGTACGAACACGCTCAATCATCACAGCCTCGAAGCCTTCATCACTATTAAACTTTTCTTTTTCCTCTTCTGTTAGACTCGTAGTAGATGATGATAAAAAGATTGTTCCCGGTGTTTTCCCCACACTAGAAATCATATCTGTAATACTAGAAAGTTGTTCAATTCCAGAAGAAAACAGCGGTTTTGCATTCACAAAAGTACCAACGCCATGTCTGCGAATAACAACATTTTCCTCTTCTAAAATACGTAATGCTTCCCGTAAAGTCGCTCTACTTACGCCAAGTTCTTTTGCTAAATCAAACTCTGAAGGCAATTTTTGTTTTTCTTTATATGCCCCGCTTTTGATTTTCTCTTTAATATGATCGATCACCCGTAAATATAAGTGTCGACTATCGGATTTAACTGACATAAGACTCCCCCGCATTCCAATTATTCGACCTCTGATGTAAGACTTCTGTTCTCGATTTTCAACCAATACATGACATACCTTACATAACGATACGATAAAATAAAATTTGTCGAATAAATGTTAATAATTTTTCAAAATGAAATTTTCTATCTTTATTTCATAAAAAAAACTTTGCACCCCAACATTCCTCATATAGAGAAAAAGTTAGATACAAAGATCCCTTACATCCTTTGTTACACACTTTTCCCCTCATAGTCTAGCAATTCATGGTTGCCAGGTAGAAACTTATGGACCTTATCTCCAAGATTATATGAGGCAGTGATTCTTTTCGAAGTAATCGTACCACCTGCTCCCATATGTGTCAACACAATTCAACATTTTTTTGCAAGTAATATCGAACATTTTCCAAAAATAATATTGAAAGCATTCGTATTCTAAAGAACTATCATAAATGAAAGCCCTTTCTTCCGTGATAGTTCTAGTATATAACAAAAACTCCATATAAAAAAGCCC
>NZ_CM000745.1:3045040-3053093 GCF_000161455.1 Bacillus pseudomycoides DSM 12442 | reverse complement strand
CTTTTCTTGTGCTGCTGGTTTTTCTTGTGCTGCTGGTGCTTTTGCCTCTGCTTTAGCAGGTGCTGCAGCTTGAGCAGGAGCAGTCGTTTCTTGTTTTTCAATAACAGGTGCTGTACCTGTTAAGAAAGGAACATGAACGTAAGCCGTTTTCCCGTTATATTCGAATTGTAACCATCCATTTTGTACTTGGTTCGTTGTTTCGATCATATCGTCTTTCTTAAGCGTACCAAGAATTTCTGAGTTTGTGTTCGCTTCAGCACGTACGTTTAATACGTTTGCTGTTACGTAGTAGATGCTTTTTGTGAATTCTGTGCTTACGAATGCGTCTTTACCATTTAATTTGATTTGTGACCATCCGTTTTCTGTATTTGTAACATCTAATTTATGACCATTTAATACTTTACCTACAACTTGTGATTCAGTAGTTGGGTTCTCGCGTACATTTAATACCTCTGTTGTTACAACAGTTTCTGCTTTTGCAGAAGTAGTGAAAATCCCAAGACCAAAAACCGCTGCTGCTGCTATACCAATTAATTTTTTCATGAATAGCCTCCATTCGCTTTGTTTTCGTGTCCTCATTATAGCAACAGTTTTTCAGGAGATTTAGGATATCACACAATTACAAACGATTCGTAATCAACCATTAATGCTTTGTAATATAAAGTAGAATAAAAGAAAATAGTGTTCTATACGTATTTTTAAGAGTTTTAATCATTTTTTTCTTTCAAACTCATATGTTTTTTTTGCAATAAAAGTAATAGTATTACCATCTTGTTACAAAAAAACACCGAAACATTACAATTCTTGGTTGCGCTATGTCTTTTTATGTCATAAATCATATACATTTTGACATTCATATATATAACGTACACTATAATCCGAAAAGGACAGCTACCTAATATGGCCGCTGTCCTTTTGAACTTTTTATGAAATTTTCTTTTTCCATATCCCTAACATAAGGGCAGATACAATAGAACCTATTAATATAGAAAGAATATATAGAACTGGTTTATTCACTAATAATATAACAAATATTCCACCGTGTGGCGCTGGCAATGTAATTCCAAATAACATCGATAATGCACCAGCAAGACTTGAGCCCACAACACAACTGACAATTACACGGATTGGATCAGCAGCCGCAAATGGTATTGCCCCTTCTGTAATAAATGATGCCCCCATAATATAGTTTGTAAAACCCGATTTACGTTCTGCTTCTGTAAATTTCGCTTTAAAAAGTGTAGTTGCAAGTGCAACCGCAAGCGGAGGTACCATTCCACCAGCCATAACAGCTGAATGCACACCAAAGTTTCCAGCCTCAATTGCAGCAATCCCAAATGTAAATGCCGCTTTATTAATAGGACCGCCCATATCAATAGCCATCATTCCACCTAAAATAAGTCCTAATAATATAGCATTCGCACCACCTAAACCATTTAACCAACTCGTTAACGCCTCATTTAAAGCAACAACAGGAGGATTTACAACTTTCAACATTAATACCCCTGTAAGTAACAAACCAAGTACCGGATATAATAAAACAGGTTTAATTCCTTCTAATTGTGCTGGTAAACCTGCTAATACTTTCTTTAAACCAAGTACAATATATCCAGCTAAGAAACCAGCAATTAATCCACCTAAAAATCCTGCATTTGCTTGCGCTGCTAAAAATCCACCGACAATACCAGGCATAAACCCTGGGCGATCCGCAATAGAACTCGCAATAAATCCAGCTAATATCGGAACAAGGAATTGGAATGCCCCTTTACCACCAATTGACATTAATGTTTCTGCAATCGGCCCTTTCGTATCGATACCACCAAAGAAAAAGGCTAGTGCAATTAAAATACCTCCACCAACAACGAAAGGTAACATATTACTAACACCATTCATTAAATGCTTATATATACCAAATCCTTTTTCCTTCTCTGGCTCCTCTACTTTTCTATTTTCTTTTATTCCTTTAAAAATCGGGGCTTCTTGATTCACAGCTCGATTAATTAGCTGGTCTGATTTCCGAATACCATCTGCAACTGGTACTTGAATAACATGCTTTCCAGCGAAGCGATTCATTTCTACTTGTTTATCCGCCGCAACGATAATAGCTGTTGCACGCTCAATATCCTCTTTCGTTAATCCATTTTTCACACCAGTAGAACCATTTGTTTCGACCTTAATCGCAATTCCTAATTCTGCTGCCTTTGCCTTTAGACTGTCCGCAGCCATATATGTGTGAGCGATACCAGTCGGACAAGCTGTTACCGCTAACACATATGGTTCATTTCCCTCCGGTTTTGTTACTTCACTTTGCTCATCTTCTTGTTCATTTTCTTTTTCATCGAACAAATGAAGAAGCTCCTCTTCACTTTTTGCTTCTAACAGTTGTTTGCGAAACCCTTCATCCATTAATAACGTAGATAGACGAGATAGTGTTTCTAAATGTGTATTGTTTGCTCCTTCACTAGCCGCAATCATAAAGAATAAATGAGCTGGTTGTCCATCAAGCGACTCATAATTGACACCGCTTACACTTCGTCCAAAGCAAATAGCTGGTTGTTTGACCGCTTTTGTTTTGGCATGTGGAATAGCAATCCCTTCACCAATTCCAGTTGTACTCTGCATTTCACGCTGTAAAATAGCCTCTTTAAATTCCTCTTGGCTATTCAATCTTCCTGCCTTTTCTAGTTTCTCTACTAATTCATCGATGACAGCTTCTTTTGCTGAAGCTGTCAAATCCATGATAACGGTATCCCTTTTTAAAAGTTCTGTAATTTTCATCTTCTGTTCCCCCTATCGCTTTGTAATCATTACTTGCGATAATAATTCCTCTACTTTATCTTTCGTACATAAATCAGCTGAAAAAGCTGTTGCACTTCCTGTTGCTACACCATAACGAATTGCTTCTTCAATATCTTTCGTTTTTTCATATATCCCCACAAAACCTGCAACAAGAGAGTCTCCCGCTCCGACAGAATTGATAACTGTTCCTTTTGGTACGGTTGCCTCATATATTCCTTCACTTGTAAATAATAAAGCTCCATCTCCTGCCATAGAAACAATTACATTCTGTACACCTTGTTCAATTAACTTTTTTCCATATGGAATAATTTCTTCTACTGTTGAAAGCTTTTCTCCAAATAATTCTCCAAGCTCATAATGATTCGGCTTGATTAAAAATGGCTTATTTTGAGTCACATACTGAAGCGCACTTCCGCTCGCATCAACAATGACGTTAATGTGACGTTCTGCTCCAAAAGCAGCAATCGTTTCATAAAATGTTTTTGGAATCGATGCTGGAATACTACCAGCTAATACAAGATAATCACCAGCCTGCATATTTTCAATTTTGTTCATCAACTGCCCGAGCTGCTCATCCGTAATAACAGGCCCTTGCCCGTTCAGTTCTGTTTCTTCCTGTCCCTTTATTTTCACATTAATACGCGAATCTCCATCTACATGAACAAAATTCGTCCTAACACCTTCACTTTTCAAAACATCTTCAATAAATTGACCTGTGAATCCACCTATAAAACCGAGCGCTGTATTATCTATTCCCATCCGATGAAGCACACGGGATACATTAATCCCTTTCCCACCAGGAAATTTCATATCTTTTTCCGCTCGATTGACAGTTCCCAGTGTGAAATACTCTGCTTGAACAACATAATCAATCGATGGATTTAAAGTAACTGTATAAATCATCGTTTATCAACCTCAATTACATTTGTTTTTCGTTTATATTCTTCTTGCTCTCCTTCTAATGCATTTGTAATAATTGTCGCTTCTTCAATACTTGCAATTTTCGCAAATGCAACTTCGGCAAATTTACTTTCATCTATTAAAAAATAGCCTTCATTCGCTAATGTTAACGCCCTTTTTTTCAGCAATGCTTCTTCAGGATCAGGTGTTGTATATCCAAGCTGTTCATGTACACCATTCGCCCCTAGGAAACACTTATCAAATCGATACTGCTGCATACTTTCCTGTGCCATCGCACCAATTAAAGCCTTTGTTCGACTCTTCATCATCCCACCAAGCAAGTAAGCACGAATATTATTTTCAACTAGCGCTTCAATATGCATAAGTCCATTTGTTACAACTGTAACTTCTTTCTCTATTAAATACGGAATCATTTCAAACGTTGTACTTCCCGCATCTAAATAAATACAATCACCTTTTGCTACAAAAGACGCAGCATGCTTAGCGATTTGTTTTTTCACTTGAATGTTTTTGGCTGATTTTTCAACCATCGTAGGCTCTTCACCTTTTCCAGTTAATACAGCAGCCCCGCCATGGACTCTTTTTAATAAACGCCCTTTCTCTAATTGCGCTAAATCACGACGGATTGTTGATTCTGAACTTTTTGTTTCTTCCACCAACTGTTGTAATTTCACTACTTTTTTCTCTTTCACAAGCTGTAAAATTAGCTGATGACGTTCAGGAGTTAACATATCACTCACCTCTTCTTTGATTACAGTATAATGAAATCGGATTCAAAAATCAATCAAAAACATTCAAATTCATTCAAATAAAACCACTAAACCGTTCAATAACATTCAAAGAACCTTCTTGATACGTATCAAGAAGGTTCTTTGAATTATCTTTATCCTTTATAATGAAGCTCTATAAATCTCTACTACATCTTTTTTATTTAATTTTTTAAAATGACCAAATTCACCATCAACCATCGCTTTTTCAGCCATTACATCAATTTTCTCTTCTCCAATTTCATAGTCAGCTAAACGAGATGGTGCTTCAATAGATATCCAGAAGCTTCGCAACGCTTCGATACCTTCCATCGCAATTTCCTTATCCGTTTTCCCTTCCGTCTCTATATGAAACACACGCACCGCAAATTGTTTAAACCGATCTACATTTTCATCTAAAACATGCTTCATCCAATTTGGGAATAAAATCGCTAAACCACCGCCATGTGGAATATCATACACAGCTGAAACGGCATGCTCAATATTATGCGTTGCCCAATCACCGCGGACACCCATTGCTAAAATGCCATTTAGCGCCATCGTTCCACAATATAAAATTGTTTCTCGATGCTCATAGTTCTCTAAACCATTTAAAAGTTTCGGGGCTGTTTCAATGACTGTTTTTAAAATAGATTCACAATAGCGGTCTTGTAATTCTGTATTTGAACCTTGATGAAAGTATTGTTCTAATACATGGGACATAATATCAACCATACCATAAATAGTTTGATTTCTTGGTACAGAAGCTGTATGGGCTGGATCTAAAATAGAAAACTGTGGGAACGTAACAGGACTACCCCACCCATACTTTTCATTCGTTTCCCAATTTGTAATAACAGACCCTGCGTTCATCTCAGAACCTGTCGCCGCAAGAGTTAGTACTGTACCAAATGGTAAAGCTTCATTTGCAAATGCTTTCTTTGTCACAATGTCCCATACATCACCATCATATTTACTACCTGCAGCAATTGCTTTCGTACAATCGATGACACTTCCACCACCGACAGCTAAAATAAATTCAATATCATTTTCTTTACAGATTTGAATTCCTTTATTTACAGTAGATAAACGTGGGTTCGGTTCAACGCCTGTTAATTCAAAAATTTCTGCATCAATTTCGTTTAATATAGAGATTACATTATCATATACGCCATTTCGTTTAATACTCCCCCCGCCATATACGAGAAGAACCTTTTTACCATACTGAGGAATCTCTGTTTTTAATTGTTCTAATTGCCCTTGCCCAAAAATAAGCTTTGTCGGATTACGAAATATAAAATTTTGCATAATTTCCTACCCATCCTTCCAATATAAAAGTTACTATACTTTTGTATAACATATTTTGTTCATTTCACAAAAATATTTGCTTCATAAAGTGAATCTTCCATCAGTGAAAGTTAGCTCTCACCAATCAGATTTTCCCTCACCCTATCTTCTTCACCTCTCTTTAAATCTTGAGTTGTGGGATATTACTACCTATGAATAGCGGAATAAAAAAATCCCAGCCCAAAGGCTGAGATTTTTTATTGATAATACGGTGAAATCATTAAGTAAACAATAACACCAGAAAGACTTACGTATAACCAAATTGGCATCGTCCAACGTACAATCTTACGATGACGAGTCAATTGGTTTGTAAAACCATATACAAGCGAGAATAATGCAAGCGGTACAATAATTGCCGCAAGGAAAATATGCGTAATTAAAATAAAGAAGTACACATATTTAATAATACCTTGCCCACCAAAATGCGTTGCTGGTGCTAAATAATGATACGATAAATATGAAACACAAAATAGCAATGTTGTTGTAAATGCCGCAAGAATAAAACCTCGGTGCATCTTTACATTCTTTTTAATAATAGAAAACAATGCTGCCAATAAAAATACAAATGTAAAGCTATTAAAAATTGCATTTAACATCGGCAAGATTGTTACATCAAAATGTACCTCTCCTTTGTAGCCAACAGGTCCAAAAAACAAAAATAAAATAATCGCATTGACAACTACAGAAAGCGTTATCACAATAGGAGCATAGCTTTTCTGATTTGTTGATTGATCTATCAAATTGTTCACTCCCTCTTCCTCTTTTACATATGTATAGTTAACCACACTATTTTAACATATTATTCATAGTGCAAATGTGACAATACTTTGACACACTGAAATCAAACAAAGAAAAAATCCTTCTTAATCATACTTCTTAAGAAGGATCTTATCGCTTTATTATTGAAATAGCAATTCGTTTAGTTTTTATTAAAAAACATGTCACTATATGCTTGAAAAATCTCTGATACTTGATATCCCATTAAAGAAATTGCTGTTAATGAAAAGAAACCAATCATAAGAAATCGAAACCACATATTATTCTCCTCCTTGTATTTAGCTTATAAACAATACGCTGTATTACAAATCGGATAGCAATCTCCTTCTTCGGCTTCTTTTTTCTTCACAATGGCTGTTATAAACCGAATCATAAAGAATGTGATAAAAGGAAGTTCCGTCTGTTTTATATTGGCATAGTTGAGCAACGGTTCCCGCTCTAAATCGGACGGAGATGAGAAGGAATAGAACATACCTTGCTCTTCCATGTACACAATAACAATTTTTAAACAAAATAAAATTCCAAGAAATGAAACAATATCTTGCCAATCTGTTGTATACAATACATTATAAAGATCCAATACGTACTCTTCCATTATCACCCCTCCTTCCTTTTTTACCATTTTCCTCGTCCGCATATAAAAAGTCAAGAAAAATGTTTTATATACACTGTGGCAATAGTGATTACATAATTTCCACTTGCACTTCTTGCTCTTGTAATATTTGAACGATTAACTCAAGCACTATTTTTTGCAGTAACTGATACCTAACTAATCCATCACTTTGCTCATTAGAACACCCCATTGTATATTCAATTCGCTGTACAACATAGCCTTCTACCAACAACTTTCCTTTTTCAATTGTTACTGAATTCTCTTTTGATTTTAGAACTTTTTGAGGAAAAAATTTACTATCTGTCAAAACAATTTCTTGTAAAACTTCTTTAATTTCTACTTCTTCTTGAAACATCACTCTTTCTTCTAAACTAATTTCCGTTTTATACTTCCCTATTTCAACTGGCAGTTTCGTCGTTACATAGTTACTCCTTTTTTTTTCGTTTCTCTGTTTTAAATTCAAATTGTGTATAGGAACCCATAAAGATTGCTCTAACTGATTTTCCCCACTATGTTTTATATAATTCTCACTCGAAAATTCTAGAAAAATCCTCTTTTCAAAAAGCTTTGAAGAAATTAAACGACAATATGGCTGTTCGTTATAATGATGTACCGTAGCTAACAACTTTGTATCTAACTCACGAAATATTTCATTCTCTTCGTTTTGAAATGCAAATACTTCTTCATTCGTACTACTCACAATAGGCGAGATTAAAAAATCAGCCACTTCGGATATGGTATGAAATGGTATTTTAATTGTCATGAGACCTGCCAATCTTCCTTCTTTTAATTCAGGAGGTGAACTTTCTTCCATCCCAATCTCTGTAAATAGATTTTCTTCCATCTCGAT
>NZ_CM000745.1:3042399-3044940 GCF_000161455.1 Bacillus pseudomycoides DSM 12442 | reverse complement strand
TATTCAAGGGGAGCGAGGACCTCAGGGAGAACAAGGTATTCAAGGGGAGCGAGGACCTCAGGGAGAACAAGGTATTCAAGGGGAACGAGGACCTCAAGGGTTTAGTTTTCCAGTAACTACAGCCGTACTTAAAAATACACTTCCACAAACTATAAAACCTAATCAAAACATCCAGTTCAATCTTATCTCAAACATAAATAACATACATTTCGATGCAACAGATACAATCACAATCCTTGAAGATGGTGTATATGTCATTGACTTTTCAGCTTCAACAATATTTTCGGGGTCAGCTCCCTTCGGCTTTGGAATTTCCATTAATGGCAACATACCTTCAGATAACTTTTCAGCAAACACAATTGGAAGTTCAATTACATTTTCAACAATTGAAACTTTAAAATCCAGAACTACGATTACTATTCAATCTACCACTAATACAATCACTATTCCCGAGACAGGTGATACCACTGTTAGACTCTCTATTTTCCGCATTCATTAAAGAATCTCTAAAATATATAAATAAAAAAAGAGCGAATCACTCGCTCTTTTTTGCTATGTACAATTCTTTACTACTCTAATTCAATTGAAACGTTTTTTTGTGGAACAAATGTAGAAATAGCATGTTTATAAATAAGCTGTTGCTTACCTTCTGTTTCCAATAAAACTGTAAAGTTATCAAAACCTTTAATTAATCCACGAAGCTGGAAACCATTTAATAAGTACAGCGTCACAAACGTATTTTCTTTACGGAGTTGATTTAAAAACTGATCTTGAATATTGATTGATTGCTTCATGTCGAATCCTCCTCTTTTTCTCTACTTACTTATTATTCGACTTTAATTGTAGCTTTCCTTCTATGTACCGCAAAATTTCTGCTGTTTTTTCACCATCGGTCACATCAAACCATGTAACATCCATCTTATTACGGAACCATGTTAGTTGACGCTTTGCATAGCGACGCGAATTTGTTTTTAATTGCATTATCGCTTCTTCTAGCGAAACATGCCCTTCAAAATAATTATATAATTCTTTGTAACCAATCGCTTGAATAGATTGACAGTCCCTGACTCCATTTTCGTATAAATCCTTCACTTCTTGCAGCAATCCTTGTTTGACCATAAGATCAACACGCAAGTTGATGCGATCATATAACATTCCGCGATCCATAGTCAAGCCGATTAGCGAAACATCATATAACAACTCATTTTCTTGCTTTTCAAGTTGATCACTCATCTTCTGCCCCGTTGTATGAAAAATTTCCAAAGCACGAATGACACGCCTTACATTATTCATATGAATGCGACTTGCACTTTCTGGATCTACCTCTCGCAGCTTTTCATGTACATATTCTACACCATGTTCTGTCGCTAGTTTTTCTAGTTCCTCTCGATATACAGGGTCTCCAGCTTCATCTGTAAACTGATAGTCATATAAAACTGATTGTATATAAAGGCCTGTACCACCAACAATAATCGGTAGTTTCCCACGTTCTGTAATTTCTCGAATATAACCTCGAACAAGCTCTTGAAATTCCGCTACAGAAAATGAATCTTCTGGATTTTTAATATCGATCATGTAATGCGGAATTCCTTCCATTTCTTCCATTGTTGCCTTAGCTGTCCCGATATCCATCGTACGATAAATTTGCATTGAGTCCCCGCTAATGATTTCACCATTTAACGCTTTTGCGAGATCAATGCTTAATTTTGTCTTTCCCACCGCAGTCGGTCCGATGATGACAGCAACTTTTTCACGTTGCAGTTCTCCCATATACTTCAACTCTCTTTATGTAATCTTATCCATCTGATCATTATATCCAATCTTACCAATTTTAATAGTCATAATGCAAGTTCTTTCAATACTGTAAATGAAATTCAAAAAATAAGAATGATACAGTGAACCTTTAACCAAGTAAGATCACCTTCTTCCCTCACCGATTATCCCCCTAACCAAACAGGCTTTTATAAAGTTTCTCGCCTCCCTCTAAATCTTGAGATGAGGACCTTACTCCCTAAATGGCGAGATAAATTTGACATAGTTTGTCCAATGGTACATATACATGATAAAAAATAGGATCGGAGAGGATATAATGAAAATCGGACAAGCTACGCTTAATTTTTCAACATTAACGGAAGAACTCATTTTAGAAACATCCTTAAAAGAAAAGAACTGCTCACAAGAAGAATTATATTTCGCTTTAAGCTGCTTACTACGTTCCTTTCATACATTATTGGACAATCAAACTTTAGACGAACCGACTAAACAATATGCACAAACCCAATTTTGCAGTGCATATAAAATCATCACAGGCCGCACTGTATATCCATTTTAAACTCACAAAAAGGGCTGTTAGGAAATTCCCAACAGCCTGAAAGACCAGCACTCGATATTTAAGTGCTGGATTTATTTTTTTAACAACAATAGCATTATTTTAAAATTTTCACTTTAACAGATTTACGTCCCCATTTGTTAGCAGCGCTATCTGAGCCAACTAGAACATCGATACGGTTACCTTTAATTGCACCGCCAGTGTCACCAGCA